>REGF01000074.1 GCA_003702465.1 Candidatus Nitrosomarinus sp.
GACGGATACATGATATTCTCTCTGTCATTTGTGTGTGGCAATCCAATTGAATGTCCTAATTCATGTGTCATAATTTTTTCAACACTTTTGACATCATATAGTTGAAAACTTCCATCACAATTGTAATCTCCTAGTGCAACTTCTACTACTCCTTTGCCTAAATGAGCATGTCCTAATACCCCCTCTCCAATGTTTCTTACGACCCATGTAACCCATACATTTGCATCAGATTTGGTATTTGTAATTTCAAAAACAATTCTGGCATTTTGATTATTTGTTTTTAATTCAACTTTTTCCCAAAATTCAAAACTGTTTTGTAAAGTACTTGTATGATCTAATGGCAAACCTTGTGGTTGTTCATTGATGTATATTTTGTATTTTATGATATATGTTTCATCAATTATTTCATATGTTGGACTAGGAAAACTATTTGATGATCTCCCAACTTCTTCTTCAAAATTCCATTTTTCTACATCTCTAAGAAATTTTTTGATTACATCTTGACTTGGATTTGGATACTCGATGTATCTGATTTCTGAGCCTTTATTTTTTAAAATTTTTTGAACATATCTATCAAATAAATAACTGTCATACTCTATCTCTTCTACTGTTTTCTCTACATTGATGAAATTATTTTCAATTAACCAATTTGTATTTTTATAAAATTCTTCATTAGGAATATCATCTTGACTCCATTGACTAAAATTATTTCTAACAAATGAAATCATTTTTAATTCATTTGTATTTTCAAATTTTTTATTTTCTGGTACTATGACAATTTTGTTTTTAATCATATACCCCATACTTTCAGTGAACTTTTCATCTGAAATATTACCTATTGACCACCAATTTGCAATATCTTTTACCCATTCAGGAATCTTTCCAATTGTTTGTTTCATGGAATTTGTAGGTTTTTCAGTTGGTGTGTAAGGGTATTTTTTTAATGTATTTTCAATTATCTCCTTATAATTTTGAATGACTGTGTTGTTTGGTTTTATTTTATCTGCTTTTTCTAAATATGCCAATGATTCAGAGTATTCTCCCAAATTTCCAAAACCTACTCCCATTCCTAACAAGGCTCTAGTGTTATCTGGATCATTTTCTAAAACTTTGTAAAATTGTTTTAATGATTTTGAATGCATTTCCATATTGCTATATCCTATCCCTTTCATATTCAATGTTGAAATGTTGTTAGGACTTGTTTCTAAAATCTGATCATAAATTTCGTTAGCTTGATTATAATTTCCATTTTGAAAAAGTTCTGTTGCTTCATCAAATAGTATTTTTAATTCTTCACGTGTTTGTTCCTGAGCAAACCCTAAGTAATCTTCATTATGAGAAACAAATGCTATCATTATTGTACAAAAAATTAAAATTTTTAGCAGTTTTTTCATCACTATCAGTTTTTTTGTTTATTTCTATACTTTGTTATTTTTGCCTATGTATGTTAATTATTTTAAAGATTCATGAAAATCTTTAATTCATTCCTATTCTGTTCCTTTATGTTGACTGAAGTTCAAATTACAAATAATTTGTATCATTTAAAACAAAAAATTGACCAAATTGAGCGTGAACTAAAAGATCTAAATGATTCTCCAGAACATGTTCCTGAACTAATTGATTCTTCAAATTTCTTACGTAAAAATGAGTTTCTAGTTCTAATTGATAAAAAAAAGTCTGAACTCCTTTCTTTGTATTCTGATTATTCTAAATCTATGGAACTAATGCTGTCTTCTTTATTTGAAATCCAAAATGAACTAAAAAGTATTTTACAGGAACAATCTTCCTTACTTGAACCCTCTAAATCCAAACCTAAATCCAAACCTAAATCCAAACCTAAATCCAAACCTAAATCCAAACCTAAATCCAAACCTAAATCCAAACCTAAATCCAAACCTAAATCCAAACCTAAATCCAAACCTAAATCAAGAAAATAATCTATTTGGTTAAATGGATGATGTCTCCAGCAAAAATTTTAGTAATTTTTTCACCCTCTTTAACAATTAGACCTCCATCTTCATCTATTTTTAATGCCTCTCCTTTCACTTTTCCTTGTTGTGTATCTACTTCAATTCTTTTTCCAATTGTAGATGATCTTTCTGTCCATTTGGAAATAATTTTTTTGGTTTGATTGTTGTTTAGTTCTTCATAAATTTTTTCTAGTTCTACTAGGAATGATTGAAGTAATTTTTTTGGTTTGATTTTCTTTTTTTGTTCACTCAAACTCACAACTCCATAGAAATTGGGGGTTTTTTTCAAAATCTTTTCTACTTCTTTACTGTTTATTTCAAAATTTATTCCAACTCCTAAAACTAAATTCTCTATTTTATTTGATTCAAATGATGCATCAACTAACATACCTGCAAGTTTTTTCCCTTTGATTGTTAGATCATTTGGCCATTTCAATTCTGTTGTTATTTTACATGTTTTTTCAATTGCAGTTGAAAGTGCTAACGATGATGCAATTGGAAATAATGTGATTTTTGAAATATCAAATTTTGGATGTAAAATTATGGAAAAAAATATTCCTCCTTTAGGTGAAATCCATTTTCTTCCTGATCTCCCTTTTCCACTTGTTTGTTTTTCTGCAATGATGATTATTCCTTCATCTGGTGATTCATTTGCAATTTTTAATGCTTCATTTTGTGTGGACTCTACAGATTCATAATAATACGCCTGTTGTCCTAGAATTTTTGTTTCTAATTCTGATATTACTTCCCATGGTAGTAGTAAATCTGTTTTTTTAGTTAGTTTGTATCCTTCTTTTTGTTTTGATTCCACAGTATATCCTAATGTTTGAATTTTTTTGATATGCTTCCATACTGCAACTCTGCTGATATGTAATACATCACTAAGGTCTTGACCTGAAAGATATTCTGAATCATGTGCTTTTAGAAATTGTAAAACTCTCAATAATCCTGTATCTTCAAATGAATTGTAAATCATGGTTCATTTTTTTCATTTTAATATTTAAGATGTTTTAGAATCCAATGTCAAAATCAAATCCACCATCATCCATGTCTCCTCCATCCATGCCCCCATCATCCATGCTTTCTGCTGGCATATTTTCTGGTGATACAAAATTTGACATTCCTATTCCCATCATACTGAACATCATTGAAAACATCATCATGTCCATTACTCCAAAGAACATCATAGTTGGTAAAAATGACTTGTTTTCTTCCATTTTTTGTTGAAGTTTTTGCTTATCTCCACTTTCGTAAATTGATTTCATTTCCTGCCATTTGTTTTGTATTTCTTCAATTTTTTTATCTAGTTCTTCTGATCCCCTATCTGTAATTTTTAATTCAATTTTTTTACCAAACCATCCTTTTTTTTCTTCAACTCTTATGAAACCATTATTTTCTAATTGTTCTAATATTGAGTTTAATTCTTCAGGATTAATTCGTGTTTCATTTTGAATATTTGAAAATTTCTTTTTTCCTCTTCTGATTGATCCTAATACAATTACATCTTTAGGTTCTGTATCCATGAATATTGTATTTTTTAATTATTAAAATACTCTCTGATTTGAATTATATCTTATTTTTTTCTCTTAATTCGGATATGACTTGTTTAATCCCGTTTTTATAATCTGGATATTTGAATTGATAAATTTTAGAAATTTTTTGATTTGATACTTTCATTGACGTTGTTAATAATTTGATCAAATCTCCTCCTAAAACTGCCTTGGCCAAAAATGTGGGTACACTTCCAGGATGCTTTGCATCTATCTGGTCTGCTGTAAAATTTGAAAATTCCTTGAAAGTGACAGGCTGTGAATCTGCAACTATGAAAGATTCTCCAAAAGAATTTTGTTCAAAAACTGCAATCATGCTACCTACTGCATCATCTACATGAACAAATCCTTTGTAGTAATCTCCTCCTCCTGGCATTTTGAATGTCTTCTTTTGTAATCTTTTGACTAACATCTCATAAAACCATCCATTTGGACCGTACACATCTCCAAAATGAACTACTGCAAAATCAATTTTATTATTTGATGAACTATCTTTTAGATACTTTTCTGCATCTAGTCTTATTTTTACAAAATTTGTATTTGGGTTATACTCTTGGTTTTCATCAATTATTTTGTCCCCTGTTTCTCCATAAACACCTAATCCTGAAATATAGATAATTGAATTTGTTTTATCTTTTATTTCATCAAATAATTTTTTTGTCCCTTGTAAATTTACTTTTTCTAATATTTTCTTATTTTTTTCTAAAGGTGTATGTGAAGCCAGATGAAACACGCAATCAAATTTTGAATCTTTAAAATCTATTTTATTATCTGTTAAATCCCCATAAATTATCCTTGATTTTGAATTTCCTTCTTTTCCATTACGAACTAGACTAGTAACATCATATCCTTTATTGATTAACGTCTCAACTAATCTTGAACCAATAAATCCTGTTGCACCTGTAACTAGTACTGATTTTGTCATATTTTTACAGCATTCTTTTGTCTTTTATTGTATTTGTATTAAATCATCTAGTGCCATAATTTTAAAAATATGCTGTGGTTGATAATTTAACATGAATCAAGATTCCTATACTGACGAACAAATTATTGATATTTTGTCTTTGAGAACTGTTGCTGTAATTGGGATGTCTAAGCATTCATCAAAAGCTGCCCACTATGTTCCAAAATATTTGTTAGATAACGGCTATGATATAACTCCTGTAAATCCTAATGCTGAAAAAATTTTAGATATTTCTTGTTATGACTCTGTTTCTCAAATTGAAGGACCTGTAGATATTATTGATGTCTTTAGACCCTCTGAACAAATCTCTTTAATTATTCATGAATGCA
>REGF01000075.1 GCA_003702465.1 Candidatus Nitrosomarinus sp.
AACTTTGACAATTATGGAAAGTGCTGAAACTGAAAGTGAAGTTTTAGGATTAGGACTTTCAGTAATTGCATTGAACTTGGGAATGTATGTTGGATTACCAGTTATTGGTATCATTGCAATTGCAAGAAGAAAATAAAAGTTAACTTTTAATCCGAATGTTTTTTCATTATTCATATGGGCAAATTAGCAAGAAATTTACGAATTTGTGGAGATTGTGGTATTGCATATACTTCAGTTAGTTTTACAAAATACATTGATCAGTGCCCAATTTGTAAATCAAGAAGATTTGAAGCGGTTCCGATTAAAACAGCAGATGATGATTAATTTGTTGAAATAGATTTTTTAGTAGAAACAAATTTTGAATTTCATTGTCTGAAGACCCAGAAATAGCAAAAATTATGCAAAAAAAATTAGATGCTATGATTAATCAAAAACCAGAACCAAAAATTGAGCCTGGAATTATAGATTTGAACAATTCAAATTTTGATCAAATAATCTCAGCAGAAAATCCAACATTAGTCGATTTTTGGGCAGAATGGTGTGGGCCATGTAAATCAATGCACCCAGTTTTTGAAAGCCTAGAAAAACAATATCCAAAAATTAAATTCGCCAGGGTTAATGTTGACCAAAATCAAAATATTTCAATGAAATATTCAGTTCAGTCAATTCCTACATTTATCATGTTCAAATCAGGACAAATTATTGATAAAATGATGGGAGCAGTTGGTGCACCAGGAATTCACATGATTTGTAAAAAACATTCAAACTAGTAACCGTATACAGGTTCTATTTCACGTTGAATTCTAACTATTTCTTGAAAAATTTCTTGCTCTTCACTAGTTAATTTATGTAAAAATTTCTTTAGAATCATTTTTGCTTCAGGAGAAGGTGGAAAAGTGTAGTATACGTCTTCTTCAAAAATCTGTCTACCAATTGTTACATCTTTAACAGAACATGCAACTTCATCTCCAGCTTTTGCTGATGATACAGTTTTTTTATCAAGTTGAAGTTGATGTATGTATCCTACTTTTCTTCCAGACATATTCATAAATGGAATTTTATGTTTTAAATTACCAACATCAATTCGAACTCCAAAAACTGCAGGATTATTATTTCGAAATACCATTCCTTTCATAAATGTGAATTTAGAAATTGGTGTTAATTCAGCAAACATTGCATCTTCTTCATTTGCGGAATCTTCTTCAACCCAAGCATTGTAATTATCAATAAGACTGTAAATTACTTTATCCTCAAATAATTTGATATGACTAATTTCAGATTCTTCTTGTGCATCAGGTAATACTTTGACATTAAATGCTAAGACAATTCCTAAATGTCTGTCATTTTCTTTGATAGCCTTGGCTTCAATAATATCTCGTCTATTTACAGGTCCAATATCGGCTTTAGCAACTGGAACCTGAGAACGTTTTAGCATTTCAACAATTGCTTCTAGGGAACCTATAGTATCACATTTCAAAATCACCCCATTAGTTTCTGTATCAATAAACATTGATTGCATCTCAGATTCGATGAGTTTAGTAAATTTTTCAATCTCCTCGTCATTTTGTGCGACATATAGTGTACTACCAGGTAATACACCCTCAAGTTCAGGCGATGCGATTTTTAGACCAGCTGCAGCATCAACTTGTGGAACTGGTTTGAATTTATCTCGAGGATCCCTCATTTCATCAAGCGGTTTTGGCAAAAGTAATGCTTTAGGTTTGGTAACAATTACAGAATCACGTTTTGCTACAACAATACTATTTTCTTTTTTGATAGTTCCATCAATTAAGATAATATTTGCAGTTTGACCCAAGCCAACTTCATCCTTAACTTCTAAAACAATTCCACGTGGTTCTTTTTCTTCTTGGTTTAATCGTTTTTGTAGATATTGTTGGGTTAATCCAACTAAAACACTAAGTAATTCTGGAACTCCAACACCAGAACGTGCAGAAATTGGAACTATAGCAATTTCAGATTTAAAATCTTCAACACGGTAAAATGCTTCAGATTTGTATCCCAAAATAGATAATGTTCCAACTACATCATAGATTTTTTGATCTAAATCAGTTTGAATTGATGCATCTTGTTCTTTAATTGCTTGAGAGATAAATTGAGTTTCAGATTTTCTCCATCCAGAAATTTGATCACATTTGTTTAGTGCAACAACAAATGGAACTTTTCTACTTTGTAAGATTTTTAGACTTTCATTTGTCTGTGGTTGAAATCCACGATTTACATCAACTACTAAAATTGCTATATCAGCAGCTGAACCTCCACGTGAACGTAAATTTGTAAAAACTTCGTGTCCGGGTGTATCAATTACCAATAATCCAGGAACTTTGTTTTCAGATTGTTCTAATTTTTTGTATAAAGGTCCGCATGTCTCTTTGATAGTTTCAGTTGGAAGAAAACTTGCACCAATATGTTGAGTAATTCCACCGGCTTCTCTTCCCTGTACACCAGTACCACGAATTCTATCTAATAGAGATGTTTTTCCAGAGTCTACGTGACCAAGAACTGCCACTATGGGCTGACGAATTTGCAAATCAGATCACTCAAATGCTACCCTCGATTCGTGATCAAAACTTTCTTGAGAATCTGATGCATGAATAATATTTTCACTAAAGCCTAAACCAAAATCACCTCTAATTGAGCCAGGATCAGCTTCAAAAGATTTTGTTGCACCAATCATAATTCTAGTTGTAGCAATTGCATTGTTTCCTTCAATAATTGCAGCAACTACAGGTCCAGATGTAATAAAAGATGTTAATTCACCAAAAAATGGTTTGTCTTTATGAACTCCATAGAAATTTTCTGCTTGTGCTTGAGTAAATGTAAACATCTTTAATTTTAAAAGTTTGAATCCTTTTCTTTCAAATCTAGAAATTACTTCTCCAACTAAATTTCTAGCAACAGCATCAGGTTTTACAATAAATAATGATTGTTCAGTCAATTCTAATTCTTTCTAATTCCGCCTTTGACATGTTTTTTAGTCCATTTTAATTTTCTTGGATCACGTTTAAGGACTAATGCATTTTTTTTACATTTTGCTGAACAAAACCATAAAACAGTTCCATCATTTTTAGCAAACATTGTTCCAGAACCTTTTGCAACAGGTCTATCACAAAAACTGCATGGTTTAACTAAAAGACTCAATCATATCACCTATTTGATTTTCTTTGCTTCCCTTTCTGTTTCTCTTAGCATTAAAATTTCATTCATTCTAACAGAACCTTTTACATTTCTAGTGAGAATTCTTCCTTTATCTTTACCTGTAAGAACTTTAACTCTAACTTGAATAACTTCGCCGGCAATTCCAGTTCTGCCAACAATTTGAATAATTTCAGATTCTACTACTTCTTCAGTTGCACTCATTGTTCAGATTTACCGCCTTTTAATTCAGCAATTTTTGTTGTAACTTGGTCGACGATATGTTGTGCATCGCCAGCATCCAAAATTGCTGCAGCGGCTGAAGTAATATCAATACCTAATGATTTGCCTAATTCTTCTTTATTTGGAACGAATGCATATGCTGCACCTTGTTCTTCACAGAGAATTGGAAGATGTGCTACTACCTCTGGTGGTTCAACGTCTTCAGCAATTACAATTAATTTACTAGTACCACGTTCAATAGCCTTTGTTGCTTCATTTGTTCCTTTTTTGACTTTACCGCTGGTTGATGCAACTCTAACGGCTTCCAAAATTGGACTTACCAAGTCTTCTGGAGTTTCAAATTTTACGTAATAGGCTTTTCCCATAGTATTATCGAATCCAGTGTATGGTATTAAAAGTGTTATCTGGAAATGATTGACTTGACTTTTTGAAGAAATTTTGTCATTAAAGCCTCTAAATTCTCCAAATCAGTAGATTCAGCATAAATTCTAATGATCGGTTCAGTTCCACTTGGTCTAATCATAACCCAATTTTTTGGATCAAGAGTAATTTTTATTCCATCAGAAGTATCAGAATCAGGAAATTCATCTTTTAACAAGGATATGATTTTTTTTGCGTTTTCTTTTGAGCATTCAATCTTATCTTTTGTAGTAAATGAAGGGGGCAATTGAGAAATTTCTTGAGACAAGGAATTTTCAGTGGTAGATAAAAAATCCAACATCAATCCCAAACTCATACAACCGTCTCGGACCTGATTATGTTTTCCAAACATGAATCCACCATTTTCTTCAAATCCAATTAAAGCATTGGTTGAAAGCATTTTTCTAGAAACTTCTACACTTCCAACTTTAGTTCGTAGAACTTTTGAATTATATTTTTCAGCCAATGTTTCAGTGTTTGTACCAGAATTCAAACAAGTAACAACCAATGAATTTGGATTTTTTTTCAAAATATGATTTATGAGAATTAACGCAGATTTATCACCAGTTAAAATATTTCCAAGATCATCACAAAAAATACTTCTATCGCCATCACCATCAAATGCAATTCCAAAATCAGCTTTATTTTCTAAAACTGCTTTTGAAAGAACAGAAAGATTTTGTGGCGTAGGTTCTGAACCACGTCCAGGAAATTTGCCATCAACTTGTTCATTTACAAGAACAACTTCACAGTTTAATTTTTTACAAAAATTTGGCGCAGTAACTGCTTGTGCTCCATTTCCTAAATCTAAAACAACTTTGAAAGGTTTTGATTCTATAAGATTAGAATCAATATGAGTCATAATTCCATCAAGATAGATTTCAATTGTTTTAGTTACATCATTTGTAATTCCCCATTTTTCTGGTTGCGGTAACCAATTTTTTTTAGAATAG
>REGF01000076.1 GCA_003702465.1 Candidatus Nitrosomarinus sp.
AAAGGAACTAGTTCAGAAACAGGAATTTCACTATTTAGAATAGTGGGTAGAAATAAACCAAAAATTTCTCAATCCCGATTTGAATCATTCAAAAATTTGTTTGTAAGCAGACAATGTGAATGTGAAAAGATCTGCTAGTTTTATTTTTTTTAATGAAATTAAGATTTAATTAAAGACAAAATATTTTCAAATAATGCAAGATTTAACCAATAATAAAATTAGAAAAATTATTTTAAATGAATTTTATAAAAGAGCACAAGGAATTTCAGAAAATCCAAAAATACACATGTATAATTTTCCAGAATTAAAGGAGATTGAAAATGAAATAATTTTTGAGAATGTTAAATATTTAATCAATGAAAATTTGGTAAGAGGAGGAATAGATGAAGATCAAAATCAATCTTTTCCATGGATCAGCAGATTAACAGAAACAGGAATAAAATTAATTGAAGATGCAAAAAAATAGGCAATTTAGCATAAAATAAAAAAGATCAAGTACTTATTTCAAAAAAGAGTGGTAGAAGTAATGGATGTAAAAGATGAAGACAAATCAGAAGAATCTAAACAGAACCACATTATTTACTATAAATCTTTGACTAAGATAATCAAAAACATGGAAAATGAAATAGAAGACGAAGGGGAACCTGCAGTCAAAGAGCATCTAAAAAGTAGAATTGATGCAATCGAAAAAGATAGACAAAGAATTAGAGATCTGTTTCCAGATATGAAAAGAGAAGAATGGGATGACAACGCCGACTGAAAAAAATCACAATAAGCATCTAGATTTGCTTCATGATTACAAGATACATTTGGTAAGACAGGTTCAAGAATTAGAAAAAATGGATGAAAAATCAGAATTTTTAAAAAAATGGAATGAAGAGACCATCAAAGATAGGAAAAAAGAAATCCAAATAATTGATAAGATTTTGAAAAATGTAATTAGATTTTAGTTATGAAATTTTTGAGTTAAGTCATAGATTGAATTACAGATAAAATCCATGTGTTCAGATGAAACACCATCAATCCAAATCAACTCATTATCAATACTAAAATCAAAAAAAGGTTTTTCAGAATTTGAATTTACAAAAATTTTTTCATCATCAATTAATTTTATAATTTCATTTAATTCATTTTTTGAAAACACATAATCACAAGTCATCAAATCAACATTTATGGAATAGTTTCCATGTAAAGGATTAATTTTAGATTTTATGAATGGTTTATTTTGTTGTTGACATTCCCTGTAATGTTTATCATATTCAAACATTTTAGAATCTGCAAGATATTTATGAAAAGTCATAATCAAGAATCAATTTAGTAATAGCAATGAATTAGATGTCTGATGTAATTTTTTTAATTTTTTCAATTAATTTTATTTTAGTACTCATTGCTGTTTCTGGTTCCATTGTGAAAAATACAATGTTTCTTTTTGTGTAAATTACAAGTTGAGAAACTTTTTCTCTTTCTACATGAACGTATGTTACTTTACCTAAGGAACGATCAAATTCTTTTCTCATAGTTCGTCTTTGAGCAACTTGTTTGCAAAAATGTTCTTCTTCTTTTTGAGAATTTAGACTTGTTTGACCTTTTTTCATGATACCTTCTCGAATATTTCCTTTGGCATCAATAATTGCTGCAAATCTCATTTTTGAATTCAAATTGACTATTTCTTCAACGAGTTTTAGAAGATCTACTTTCTTAGTAGCAGCCATTGCATAATATTGAATTTTGTCAAATATAAGCCCTTAAAACCGAAAATTATGCCCAAAAATGTCTATTTATTAAATAGAATTTGAATTAAAATTTATGCGAACAGGAGTGCCATTGATGGCAATAGGCATCAGTATGTTCATTTTAGGATTAATCTTATTTTATACAATAGATTACAGTGAAAATAAGAATTTAGAAATTATAAGAAATACTGGTACGTTTGTAGGCCTTACAGGAATAGGAGTATCTGTTGCAGGAGTCCTATTATTCTTAATTAATAGAAATCCTCAACCAATTACAGAAAATTTTGATACAGAATAGATTATGAAAAGAAAAATAATGAAATAAAATCTTTTTAATAAAAATAAATTATAATAGGACAAAAAAGTGAATTTGATAAATGTCAGAAAAATTTTGGATAGGAGGAATTTATCTAAAAGAAGAAGGAGGTTATGAAATAATTTTGAAATCTTTAACTCATTATAAAAAAAGATTACAAACCATTCATGCAAGTCCAGAAGTTAAAGAAGCAGCAGCAATGTTTGCACCAGTATTGCAATCACAAGCTAAAAAAAGAATTCCAATGATAGAAAATGCTAAAATAGATATTGAAAAATTTTTAGTAGA
The DNA here is from genome assembly GCA_003702465.1 of Candidatus Nitrosomarinus sp. Lineage (GTDB taxonomy): Archaea > Thermoproteota > Nitrososphaeria > Nitrososphaerales > Nitrosopumilaceae > Nitrosopumilus. The sequence continues at coordinate 2,338 of REGF01000076.1, forward strand.
TTCAAAAATAATAGAATCATTACAACAAGATTTAGAAATAATAGAAAAAGCATTAGAATGTAGAAAATCAGATATTGAAAAGGCAGAAACCACTTCTGATGAATATTTTTTAAAATTAGTAGAAAATCTAGATGAATCTAAAAAGGATTTGCCACAAATAGAAAACGCACTAAAAAAAATTAAATTGTATTCAGAATAATTTATTGGCCTTGTAAATACCAATCATAATAAGGCAATAATGATTTACACTGTTTTTTCTTTTCAGATTCCGATGAAATTTCAACAATTTTTTGAATTTTACCTTTAAGGTATTCAACAGTCAAATTGCTTTTAAATTCAAGCATGATTTGATTCAAAATTTCTAAAAATTCATCAGAAGACACTTCGTCAAAATTATTCACAATATTTTTGACATTAATTTCTAGAGACATTGTAATTGATTATTATGATTTAGATAATTTAAACAAATCTTCATCATCCCAAGTAAGTCTAAATTTTCCAGTAACTCTAAACATACTAAGTTTGGCACCATTTTTGAAAATTAGCTTATAGGTTTTATGAGAACTATCTTCAATTTCCAAGGAAACATTATCTTTCTTTGTTTGAAAAACTATTGGATCATTAGATATCTGAGTCCATTCTTCATTATCAAAATCTACATAGAATTTTGTATACAATAATCCCATGAAATATCTTAGAAACTACCTGAATAAAAACTAGATAAAATCAATTTTCTGGTTCAAAATGAGGAACATTAACCTGATGGTAACTCACTATAGTTGGAAAAATCAATTCATAATCATCATCTTTTTTAATTATTTTAAAAAGTTGGGAGATCATTTGTTGGATCATTAAATGTTCATCACGATATAGGGTTTTGTTTGGATTTTTAATAGAATCTAAAATGGTAAATCCAGTATCAGTTTGTAACAAACTTTTCAAAAACATTGTACCAATCAAAATTTTTTCATCAACATCTTTGTGAGGAAATGAAACATTAAGATTTTTTATCTTTAATTTAATATCATGAAATGCTTTGTTTGTATTTTGTTCCAGTCGCTGTTGGGATTTTTCTTTATAATTTGGGGTAGGCAGATAAAATTTCATATTTCCTTTCTTTTTAACAAACAAAATTTCTTTTTCAATTAAGGAATCTCTAGCTTTTTCAAAAGTAGTTTTTGCCATGTATTTAGGTACTAAAAGAGCAATCAGTCGATTATGATGTAAATCAGGGTTATCCTTTATTGTTTCAAAAATTATTCTTTCACGCTCGTTACTCTTAACGTTAGGCTCAAATTGACTCATCATATTTAGGTCGACCTATGTTAGATAGGTTATCTAATAAGGTTTTTGTTGAAATAATTTTAAGAATTAGCGGAACAGTTCCAATTCTTCAAGGACTTTGTTCATAGAATGTTTCCAACGCCTCATTTCATCAATATCATGAGGTCTATTATCCTCTAAGGATTTTTTCATTTTCAATAATTCTTGATAGCGAGTATTATCAAGCTTAACCATCAAAATCTAAAGAGAATTAAGAATAATTATTCTTTATCTATGAATTCGTTAACTCCAGGTGGGTCAGGAGCTAATCCCTTTCTTTTTCGAATATCAGCTACAGCAGTAGATAGCATAGATTTTGGAACTTCAGTCCATTCTTTAAAGGAAGTATTCCAGGTTGCACGACCGGCAGTTTGACCTCTCATTGCTTCAGACAATGTAAAAGTTTCAGATGCAGGTAATTCACCAACAACAATACTTGATGCTCCTTTTTGTTGCATATCAAGAACCTTACCACGTTTACCTGAAAGAATTGTTGCAACATTTCCAACAAGATCAGTTGGAACACGAACTTCAATTGCAAGTGTTGGTTCTAAAACAGCAGTACCTGCTGTAAGTAATGCACCCATGCAAGCTCTTCTTGAAGCAGGGCCGAGTTGAGATAATCCTCTGTGAGCAGTATCTTCATGAGGAACAAAGTGTGTGAAGATGAATTTACAATCTCTCATTTGTTCTTTACAAAGTGGTCCTTCACGCATTACTTCATCAAATCCAGAATTGATTGAATCAGTAGATTCTTGAACAAATTGAACACCTTTGGTTCCATTAATTAGAACATTTCCACGAGAATCAAATTTCATTACTCTCTTAATTGTATCAGTATCCCATCCTGCACCTTTAAGTAAATCAGCAACAACTTTTTTGTCTTTCAAATCACTTATTTCACCAGTTCTTAGCATGTGAGCAATTTCAGGTTCTAATGGTTCCACTTTCATGAAAATTTTATTGTGTCTATTTGGAGATTTAGACATGATTGGTTCACAGCCAGCTTTAACAGTTTCTCTGTAGTTAATCAAAGGTTCTGAGGTAATAATTTCACATTTTG
>REGF01000077.1 GCA_003702465.1 Candidatus Nitrosomarinus sp.
TGATATTCTACGTCTGGGAATGTTTTTGTTATTTCATTTAAGTCCATTTTTTGTTCAACAGAGGCTGATGCTACTACATTGACTACGCTAATCATTGGTTTTGTTTGAGGCATATCGAGATTTTTTTCTCCTACTATATAAAAGGACTATATCTGTCTCGCTTTTTAGATTTGATGGATTTTACGAATCATTTAATTGAGATTTGAAAATTTTGTTATTGTTGAATTTTACAAATTTTGATCTTGATCAAATGTTCTCGATGAGTGATGATACAAATCCTCTAATGATGTTGATATGGATTATTCCAATTGTAATTTTTGTTTTTTATGGTCAGCAGATCCAACTTCTTGTAACTTCTGGTGAAATAAAAAAAGCAATCAAAAAATTGGATAAATTTAGTTTAGATTCTAAAAAAGAATTGATTGATTATGTTAAGACCAATTTAGAACCTGTTGGTGAACCAACAAAAAAAATTGAACAATTTTTAGATTATTTCACAATAATGCCTGTTGATATGGATCCTAATGGAATTGTTGAGAAAGTAAGACATACTGTTAGGTCAAGAGAAGATTATACTAGAAATCATATTAAATCTCTTTTACCTAACATTTCAGAAATTGAATTAAATCGTGTTCAAACTTTACTGGAAATTGCTTCTTCATTACAAATGATTCACAAAATTGTAAATCATATGTTTTTGACTGCAAAAAAACAAAAAAACTATCCTTTAATTTTACCTCTGCAGATGATGTTGCCTTTCATAATGGAACATGCTAGAGCAATGCAAGCTGCAATTCCTGCATTTAAGATAGGTCAGCCAATTGGAGATGGAATTGGACCTATGGTGGTTGGTAAAATGATGTTAAATGAAGAAAAAGAAATTGTTTCATTTCAAACTGTGTTGGCAAAAAGTACTTTTGAAAACAGGAAATTATTTTTGCTAAAGGCTGAAGGACCAAGTTCTACTGTAGGTCGACCTGATGAGGCATTACAAAAAATTATTGATTCCAATAAAATTGACGCAATTATTATGGTTGATGCTGCATTAAAGATGGAAGGTGAAGATTCTGCATCTATTGCAAGAGGATTTGGAGCAGCTATAGGAGGAATAGGTACTGAAAAATTCCAAATTGAAGAAATTGCAACAATAAACCAAATTCCTGTATTCTCTATTATTGTAAAACAATCTGTCAAAGAAGCAATTACTCTTATGAGTAAAGAAATTGCTGATCAAGCTGATAATGTGCGCTCGCAAGTGTATGAGATGATTGTGGAAAATACTACTGAAGGACAATCTGTAGTGGTAATTGGTGTTGGTAATACTGCAGGAGTTCCACAATGATCTTTTCTAAAGAAGAAATAGTTTTGGCATATACTGTTGAAAAATGTCCCAAATGTGAAAAATTAAACAAGAGAGATTTTACTGAAGGTGATATTTTGTTTATGCCCTCCTCAAAATGTTCTTTTTGTGATGGAATTACAGTTATTGAAAAAATTTATGGAGAAATACTTCAAAAATAATTTTCAAATATTCCTATTGGTAATTGGATAAATACAGCATCTTTTTTTAATTGGATAAGATGGTCTCGAAAAATAAATTAGATTTTTCTAAACAATATGCTAAAAAACAGCATAAGGGTCAATATCGAAAAAATAACAAAACTCCTTACTGGCGTCATTTACAAGATGTGGTACAAAATCTCGAGATGATGGGAATTAAAGATGAATCAATTTTATGTTCTGGATGGCTCCATGATTCAATTGAAGATACCTCCTCAGATTTTGATGATATTTCAAAAAATTTTGGAAAAAAAATTGCCCAAATTGTGTCTGATTTAACAAAAGAAACTCGTTTACCTAAAAATCAACAAGAAAAAAATTATCTGAAACAATTATCTAATTCATCCTGGCAAGCAAAAGTTGTAAAATTTGCGGATATTCTTGCAAATGTCTCTGATTTAGAAAATTCTGAATTAAATAATTTACAAAAAATTATTCAAGTAAAATACAAAATAAAATATCTTCATGCAATAAAATCTGGAATTACTCAAAATAAAAATAAAATTCCTAATTTATCTGAGGCTGAAAATCTGTTGAATTTAGTTCTTCATCAATATGGTCAACGTAAAATTATTTTGTCCTAAATTTCATATTGCAGGCTGGACAAAACCATGAAATTGTTTCTCCTTGTTCTCTAAACATTAATCCCCCACATTTTGGGCATGGTCTAATTTCTTCACTCATTTTCTATTCTAATGCTTTTGTTGTTACTGTGACTCCGCTCTCATTTGGAATGAATGTGTGTTCTGCTTGAGCAACTCTTTGCTCATTTACTTCAATTAACACTGGATAAGCTTGGACTGCTTTTTTCTTTACTAAAATATCTAGTAACTCTTTTGCCTCTTTTTCTTCCCATTCTTTTGTAATCCATCTTAATGCAAATGGTAACATATTGAAATTCTCCCAAATGAAATCTAATAATTTATCAGCTTCCTTATCTTTTGTTTTCTTTCTAGAATTAATTGCAAAAATATTTTTTATTTTTCCATTCCTTACAAATCCTCCTCCTTGTTCTGTTGTAACAAATGGTTCACATGCATAAGCTGTGTTTTCTGATAATGAAAATCCTCCAATAGACCAAATGTTTGGAATTGATTTTCCTGCATGAATTGTATACTGTTCTAATGAATGTCCGCTAAGGTTTGCAATTGGTTTGAATCCCATTTGTTTGATAGTTGTTTCAATTGTTCTACCAATATCGCTAGCTTTTACTCCTGACTTTATCATTGACATTGCACTTCCTAATGCTTCTTCAGATGCTTGAACTAATCCATCAAATTGTGCATCATAACAAACTGTAACAGCAGTATCTGCAATGTATCCATCAATTTGTGCACCAAGATCAATTTTGACTAAATCTGTATCTTTGATTGTAATTGGGTCATTAGGTTCTGCCGTGTAATGTGCTGCAACTTCGTTAATACTTGTATTGACTGGAAATGCACATTTGGCTCCTCTTTTTCTAATTTCATTTTCAATTTCTTCACAAATGTCATAAACTGTTTTTCCTACCCAGTCTTTTACTCTGACCATCTCTCTAACTTCTGCAGCAATCTTACCTGCTTTTACATAATTTTCAATTGTCACAAAATTGATCCTTATTCTTCCTTTAAAATTATTATCTGTGAAGCTTAAATTGGGGCATTTTCGTATTTCGCTGGGATCGTGGTCTAGCTTGGTATGATTCTGCGTTTGGGACGCAGAGGTCGCGAATTCAAATTTCGCCGATCCCACCATACCATTATCTTATTATCAAATTATCCTCTCTTCTCATTGCCGAGCAATGAAGATGAGTTAGAGAAATGACTTTGAAATGAAGTAAACTAATGGCCTGAGCCCGGCAAACTTTTATCGATTTAATTTAAGAGATTTTATTGAATTTTGAGCGTCGTGATATCATACTAATCGTAGGTTTACTTCTTGTAATGATTGCATTAATTCAGTATTTGGGGCCTGCATATTCGGCAATAATTGTAATTGGCCTTTATTTTGGCATAAAGATCTATGTTGGCAAAAAACGTCAATTAATCATGCGTGATGTGGGTGATGGAATTTGCATGGAATGTGGCTCCAAAATTATTAATAAAAAATGCACGAATTGTGACTCTGAAGAGGAATAATTTCTTAGAATTCCTTAAAGTCTGGAATTTCCATAAATTTTTGTTGATTTTAAGATCTTTGACTTTAACAAATAGCTCAACTTTTTCTCCATTTAATTCTAAAATGAGTCATTTTATGAAGAAATATAGGAAATCCCAATGAATCGTATACTATTACTAGTACTATTTGCAGTAATTTTCACAGGAATATCTGTTCCTGCATATGGTGAATTAATTACTGATCATGTTGTAATTAATGAAGTTGATACAAATCCTTTTGGTGATGATTCACTTGCAATTTCTGAATGGGTAGAACTTTACAATCCCACTGATTCTGAAATTGATTTGAGTGGTTGGGAAATCGCATCCACAACAGTACTCAAAAAAACATTTACCATTCCTGATGGAACTGTTATATCTCCTGAACAAATGTTAACATTTACTTATGCAAAAGTTTGGTTTACTGATTCATCTGAATCAGTTGAATTGAGAAATTCTTCTGGTGAAATTATTGATAAAACTCCTTCAATCTCTGATTTGAAAAATAATTTTTATTCTTGGCAAAGAAGTTTTGATGGACACACTGATTGGGAATTTTCTCTTGGAAATGCTGGTGGTTCAAATGGTAAATTAGCATCATTAGATGAATCTTCTACAGTTGAAATAACATTAGCTACTGATAAAACAGATTATGTTTTTGATGAAACTGCAATTATTCAAGGTAGTGTTTCTGAAAAAGTCTTTGTTGAAATACCTACTTTTCAATCTGAACCAATTTTGATAAATATTTCAGGTCCTGATTTTCAACGTTCAGTTTCACTATATCCTGATTTTTATCTAAATTATGAAACAACTTTAGATTTAGTTCAAGTATTGGGAATTTCTGAAGGAACTTATACTGTAACTGTAAACTATGCTGGTCAATCACAAACTACTAGTTTCAATGTTGAATCTGAAATTATTGAAATTAATGAATTTGCAGAATCTTCTTTCAATATTTTTGTTGACAAAAATGAATATTTTCTTAAAC
>REGF01000078.1 GCA_003702465.1 Candidatus Nitrosomarinus sp.
CTTGATTGAATATATCGAAAAAAAATTTATCCAAAAAAATTCTGTTGAAAAACGAGACTATCAAATCAACCTTGCTAATCAGGCTACTAATGAAAACTGTATTGTTGTTTTGCCAACTGGTCTTGGGAAAACTACAATTGCATTACATGTTATTTCTGAATATTTGACTAATGAATCTGGGTCAATTTTGTTTTTAGCTCCTACAAGAGTTTTAGTTAATCAGCATTTTGATTTCTTAAAAAAAAATTTAACGATTGATGATATTGTATTAATTACTGGTGAAGATTCTGTTGAAAAACGTACAGACCTTTGGAATCATCGTATAATTTGTGCAACTCCAGAAGTAGCTCGAAATGACATGAATCATAATTTTGTAACTCCAAAACAATTCAATTTAGTCATATTTGATGAAGTTCATAGAACAACTGGTGATTATGCTTATTCTAGCATTGCTGAACATCTGGAAAATTCATCTACTCGTATTTTAGGAATGACTGCAACTCTTCCTAGTGAACAAGAAAAAGCAACTGAAATTTTAAAAAGATTACAAATATCTGTTGTTGCAGAACGTAACGAGAATAGTCCTGATGTTAAACCGTACATTCAAGAGACTAATACACAATGGGTAAATGTTGAACTCCCTTCAGAATTAAAATCTATTCAAAAATTATTAAAATCTGCATTAGATGAAAGATATGATTTACTTAAAAAAAATGGATTGCCATTAAATGATCAACAGTCACTTTCTTCATTATTGAGACTGCGTCCATTTGTACTGTCAAAGAGCAGAAAATCTGCTAAACCGTTATTCACTGGAATTAGAATTCACTATGCCTTGAATATTCTTGAGGCCCATGGAGTATCACCATTTTTACAATTTTGTAAACGTGCTCAAGCCAAAAAAGGTGTTGGAGTTAGAGATTTGTTTGAACTTGATCCAAATTTTACAAAAGCATTATCCCTAGCAAAAGAAGCTAAATCAAAAGGAATTGAACACTCAAAGATTCCTAAACTAAAAGAAATTTTGAATTCTGTTCCTGGTAAAGCACTGATCTTTACTAGTTATCGTGACTCTGTTGATATGATTCATGCTGAACTTCAAAAAATGAATATCCCTGCAGGAATCCTCATTGGGAAAGCAGGTGACACTGGATTGAAACAAAAGAAGCAGATTGAAGTCGTGCAAAAATTTAGAGATGGTGAATTTAAGGTTCTAGTAGCTACTCGTGTTGGAGAGGAAGGGTTGGATATTGCTGAAGTAAATCAAGTAATTTTTTATGATAATGTGCCTAGTTCAATTAGATTTATTCAAAGAAGAGGTAGAACTGGAAGAAAAGATACTGGAAAATTGGTTGTATTAATTGCAAAGAATACTATTGATGAAACCTATTATTGGATTGGAAAACGAAAAATTTCTGCAGCAAAGTCTATGGGTTCTAAAATGACAAAAGTTTTGGAGAAAAATAAGGATCCTTCGATAAAAACAGGTCTTGACGCATTTCTTTAATTGTTAAATTGTTTTGAAATTTTTTTAATGATTTCATCTTTTTTTTGAATAACTGTATTTTTCATTCCTGATTCTAGATGATGTATGCTACTGTTTTTTGCAATTAGTAGATTTTCTAGTCGTATGTCAAATTGATTTTCCAGAAAATTCTTTAATTCATTTTCATTATTAATTTCTAAATTATCTAACCCCTCAACAGCTAAACCATTAATTGATTTTTCTAAATATTTTAAAATATCATTTAATGTTTGTTCAGTTAAAACTGTCATTATAGTCGATTTTTTATCCTAATCGTTTAATGATGTGATACCCAAACTCTGTTTTTACTGGTTGAGAAATTTCTCCAATTTGTAATGTAAATGCTACATCTTCAAATTCTTTTACCATCATTCCTTTTGTGAAATATCCTAAATCTCCTTCTTTTTTACTACTTGGACATGTTGAAATTTCTTTTGCAGCAGCACCAAATTTTTTCCCGTTTTTGATTTCTTCTAAAATCTCTAGAGCTTGACTTTGTTTTTCAACTAAAATGTGTGAACACTTGACTTTGTTTGACATATTTTTATGATGTATTTTCGGTTCTTATTTGTTTTGATAATTTTTAATAAAAAATAGAATTAAGGGGTGACCTTTTCTAATTTTTGTTGGATCTTGTCATAGTATCCGTTTTGTTCCATTGCTGGCACATATGATGTGGCAGATATTGTGTCACCCACTTTGGCTTGGCAGTTTTCTACTACAACTGAATGACCTAGTGATGATTCTCCTACACAACCACTTTCTGTAACAGCAATGACTGTGACATTCTCAGTAATTGCCGTAGGTACAATGTTCCATGGTGTGATAGTGATCACCAGAATTACTGCCGTAGCTATTGAAATTATTGCTAGGAATTTCAATACTGGTGGTTTTTGTTGTATTGTTTGTTGCATTGTTACCAACTATAGTAGTGCAAATATTTTATTTAAAATAGTGGTAAGTTATTCAAATAGTGCTAATAATTTGATTCATGCCAGAATTTTTTGCAGTTGTAACATTGTTTTTTCCAAGCAATACCATGTTCGCTATTATTTTTCATTTCTACAATTCCAAAATTTTTGGATCCACATGTGGGACATCCATCATCATTCATAGTTCAATGCCCTTCATTCTTTTTGAATAGTCATAATGGAATATTTTTTTTGGTGTTATTTCAATGGCGATTTCATTTTTTGAATGACTGATTAGAAATTTTGATAGTGTTGATTCTTTATCTCCCAGATATTTTTTAATTAAAATTTTTAAAATCTCTGGACCTTTGGAAGGAATAATTTTTGCAGTTCCTTCACCTCGTGAACCTTTGTATGGTGGGCTATCTGCTGCTATTTCAAAACCACAGATTGGATGATTTTCTAAATACTGAATAATTTTTGCAGTTTTTTGTGTTGCACAATAAATTTTTCCGTTAATGTCAATATACCATAATGAAATAATGGATGGAGCTCCGTTTGGCTTGATAAATCCTATTCTAATTGGAATTTTTGTATCTGGGGCTAATTCTCTTTCTACATATTGCATATGATCACCTTTATGAACAATGGACTTCACTAACTTTTTTTTCTATATGAATAATCTTTCATATTTTTTATAGTGCTAACAATTTGAATTTCTTGTTTTTGTTAAAATACTGATTTTTTTACAAGTATTTATGAGGAAAATTCTCTTACTGTTTTTTGTTTTTACTCTAATTTCTATATCTCCTGCATTTGGTCATAAATTAATTAGTCATGATGATTCTCATAGGGATTTTGATTCTGCCTTAGTTATTCCTGATCATAAAATTTCATGGGCAATTTATGAAAATCTAGGCGTAGAAGAAACAAAATTTTATACATTTGATGCAAAAAAAGGTGATTCGTTTTATGCAAGTATTGTAATTCCTAAACTTGATGGTTTAGAAAATTATTCTCCATCTTTGATTTTGATGAATGATGATGTCTATCAAGGTAATATGCCAACCAACAATCTTGAATCTAGCGTACAAAAATTCCTTTATGAGGGAGATTATCCTGGAAATGAATTCTATGAACCTTTTGGCCAAGTAACTTATTGGGAAAGACAAGAGGTTAACACGATAATCCCTGAAGATGGTCAATACTTTATTTTAGTATTAGATGAGAAAAATCAAAGTGGTAAGTATAGTTTAGCAATTGGTACTATTGAAGACTTCTCAGGTGCTGATTTTTTTACAATTCTTCCTAAAGCATGGTTTGATACAAAAATTTTTGTAAATGATTATTCTTCATTAGCAATTGGAATTTTAATTCTAATAGGAATTCCTGTATTGATATCATTGGGAATTTTAAGAAATAAAATATTTAAAAAATAAAAGTATTTTTTTAATCTTTTTTCTTACTTCTTGGTTTGGTTCTTAATACTGCTTTACAACAAACACATCTAGTATCACAATTAGTCATAAAGATACCGCAGAAAGTACATCTTTTCTGACCCACTTCGTATCGAATTTTGTTAGGGACTGATTCTGCTTCATATCTTTTACAGATATTTCTACAAGTTCTACCCAATTGTTACATCTCCTACTTTGCTAACAATCTCTTTTCTTCTTTCTCTAATTGTTACTGCACTGATGCCTGATATCTTTGAAATTTTTAGTTGTGATACTCTTTCAGCATTTATTGTGGATGCTAAATGAATTGCTGCTGCTGCCATTGCCATTGGATTTTTACTTGTAGATACGTGCTTTTTTGAGCATAAATCTAGTATTTTGAAAGTTAATCTCTGTGTTTTTTCTGATAAGTTAAGGCCTTTTGCAATTCGTGTTACAAATTCTGATGGCGTGTATGATTCTGGTGCAAGATCCATCTCTTTTGCAAGAAATCTGTATGTTCTTTGTAGTACTTTTTTCTTTATGTTTGCAGCATCTGCTATATCTTGAAGTGTTCTAGGAGTATCTGTAATTCTACATGTTGCATAAATTGTTGCTGATAACATTGCTGCAGTAGATCTTCCGGCAAGAATCTTTCTTGCAGCAACTTTTCTAAATAGATATGCACTTTCTTCAATTACAGATTCTGGTAAACCCAGTTTAGAACCCATGGCATCAAGTAAAGTGAATGCTTTTTGAAATGATTTTGATGTAACAGCAGAACGACTGTTTCTGT
>REGF01000079.1 GCA_003702465.1 Candidatus Nitrosomarinus sp.
CAACTAATTAGACGCAACTAATTTTTTTTATATTTTTTATTTCAAAAAATTTTTTTATTTTTTATTCCATCATCTTTAATGTATCTGAGGCTGTTATGATTCCAACAATTTTAGATTTTTTTGAAATTAAAATACACTTTGAATATCTAATTAGCGGAACAAGTACATTTGCTGGTGTATCCCAATCTACAATTGGTGGAATTGAATCCATTGTATCTGCAAGTTTTGCTTTTTTTAATTCTGCTTCACCTAAATCTGCTAAGTGTTTTACAATTCCATCTTCTGATACCACTCCTACTATTTTTGAATTATCAAAAACTGGAATTTGACTAATTGATAATTCGTGCATTTTTTTAATTGCATCATGAAGTGTGTTTGAAGGTTTTAATTTTATTATCTCTTTACTACAAAAGTCTCCTGCTGTATGTGATGATGACTCTCCTTCCAATTTTGAAAGATTTTCAAATATCTTTTTTGCAGTATCGTAACTTGGTTGACTTCTACCTGATTCAATTTGATTAATCATAGAAGTACTGACTCCTGTCATACTGGCAAGTTTTTTTTGGGTAATGCCAATTTTTTGTCTAATTTGTTTTATTGACTCAATTCTAGGAAGCAATTCAATTATAGTAAATTCAATTTGGTTTTAAATTATCTTATTTCTTCTTCTTTTTAGCTTTTTTTGGTTGCTCTATTGCTGCTTGTGCTGCTGCAACTATTGCAATTGGGATTCTGTGAGGGGAGGCACTAACATAACTTAATCCTTCACCATGACAGAATTTGATTGAATTTGGATCTCCTCCATGTTCTCCACATATTCCTACTTCCATATTCTTTCTAATTGTTCTTCCTGCTGTAATTCCTATTCTAATTAAACTACCTACACCATTAACATCAATTGATTGGAATGGGTTTCTTTCTAGTAATTCTTTTTCCATATATTCTGGTAAAAATTTACCTTCTACGTCTTCTCTACTGAAACTAAATGTTCCTTGAGTCAAATCGTTTGTTCCAAAACTGAAAAATTCTGCAGTATTTGCTAATTCATTTGCAGTTAGTGCTGCTCTAACTACTTCAATCATTGTTCCGAAATTAATTTTTAATTTCATTTTGTGTTTTGTTTCAGTTTCTTTCTTAATTCTATCATAAATTGCTTTGATGTGATTTAATTCTGCAATACTGCTAATTTGTGGAATCATAATTTGTGGATAAGCTTTAACTTTCTTTTTAGTTAGTTCTACTAATGCCTCAAACACTGACTTTATCTGCATCTCATAAATTTCTGGATATGTGATGCCAACTCTTACTCCTCTATGGCCCATCATTGGATTTACTTCTGCTAATTCTCTTGCTCTTTTTAATACAATTTTTGCTTGCTCAACTTCTGATGTATTTCCACTTGATTCTAATTTTTGTATTTTTTCAACTAATTCTTCTGGATTTGGTAAGAATTCGTGCAATGGCGGATCCAATAATCTGATTGTAACTTCGTAGCCTTCCATAGCTTTTAAAATTTCAATAAAGTCACTTTTCTGTAATTTTCCTAATTTATCTAGAATCTTATTTCTTTCTTCAATATTTTCAGCCATAATCATTTCTACAAATAAGTTAATTCTGTCACTTCCATTGAACATTCTTTCTGTTCTACATAATCCGATACCTTGACCTCCAAACTTTCTTGCTAATTTTGCCATGTCTGGAGTATCTGCATTTGCTCTAATTCCTAATGTCTTAGTTTTTTGTGCCCAAGTGAGTATTTGTTCAAAGTCTTTTGTTACTTTAGGTTCTACTGTTGGAACATCTCCAATGAATACTGTTCCTGCACTGCCGTCAATAGAAATTACATCTCCTTCTTTGATTGTTTCTCCATTTGCAGTTGCAGTGTTGTTATCGTAATTGATTTTTAATTCTGGACATCCTACAATACATGGTTTTCCCATACCTCTAGAAACAATTGCTGCATGTGATGATTTTCCTCCTAAACTAGTCAAAATTCCTTCTGATGAGAAAAATGCTGGAACATCTTCAGGTTTAGTTTCTTTTCTAACTAAGATTACTTTTTTACCTCCATCTCCCAATTCAATTGCTTTTTTGACATCAAAAACTACTATTCCACTTGCAGCACCTGGCGATGCTGCAATTCCTTTTGCTAGTTGTTTATACTCTTTAATTTTTGATTCATCCATTGTTCTATGTAATAATGCTTCTAATTGTTGTGCTGGAATTCTTGTAAGTGCTTTATTTTTATCAATTAATTTTTCTTTAACCATGTCTACTGATGTTTTAACTAATGCAGAAGCACTCATTTTTGCAGTTCTTGTTTGCAATAAATAGAATTTTCCTTGTTCAATTGTAAATTCAATATCTTGTGGTTCTCTGAAATGCTTTTCTAATTTTGCACATGCGTTGGAAAGTTCCTTATGTGATTTTGGCATATCTTTTTTTAATAATTCGATACTCTTTCCAGTTCTTACTCCTGCTACTACGTCTTCTCCTTGTGCATTAATGAGATACTCTCCTTCTATCTCTTTTTTACCATTATGTCCATTTCTTGTAAATACAACTCCTGTTGCACTATCATCTCCCATATTTCCAAAAACCATAGTTACAACATTGACTGCAGTACCATCTGCAATATCTTTTGTAATGTTATTTTTTTCACGATATACTACTGCTCTTTCTCCCATCCAACTTTTGAAAACTGCTTCAATTGATAATACTAATTGTTCATCAGGTGTATCAGGGAATTTTCTTTTTGTGTGTTCTTCGCAGATCTTTTTGTATTCTGCAACAATTTTTTTCAATGATTCAACACTTAATTTACTATCATCAGTAACTCCCTGGTTTTCTTTTGCAGAATCTAAAACATGATCAAATTTTTCATCATTAACTCCAAATACTACTTTACCAAATAATTGAATGAATCTTCTGTAAGAATCCCATGAGAATCTTGGATTTTTTGTTTGTTCTGCAAAACCTTCTACTGTTTTTTCATTTAACCCTAGATTCAAAATTGTATCCATCATTCCTGGCATTGAAATTGCTGCTCCGGAACGAACTGAAACAAGTAGTGGATTTTTTGTTGAATTCCATTTTTTACCTGTCTTTTTTTCCATTTTTGCGATGTTTTTCATTACTGCTGGCATCACATCTTTTGGAAGTTTTCTATTGTTATCGTAATACTTGTTACAAACTTCTGTTGTAATTGTAAATCCTGGAGGAACTGGTAATTTTAGGCGTGTCATTTCGCTTAATCCTGCTCCTTTGCCTCCTAGAAGCATTCTTTTTTTACTATCAGCTTCTTCAAATGCATAAACTGGTTTGTTCTTTGCCATGCAAAATTTGCTAATTTTTTTGGCTTTTTAAACTAATGCCTTTGCAAATTCTGAAATAATTTTTTCCCAATTTCGTGCTTTTATGATCCCACTTGCAACTAGGATCCCTTTAGAACCTAATTCTGATGCTTTTTTCACATCTTGTCCTGAAACTATTCCTGCACCACATAGTAACTTTGTATTGTTTTTTGCACTTTTTACTGCAATAACTGCTTTAGAAATTAATTCTGGTTTTTCCGTTGAAACAGCTTTTCCTGAACCAATTAATTCTGGAGGTTCTATTGCTATATAGTCTGGATTTAATTTTGCATATTTTCTTGCTTCTGCAACATCTTTTACACAAACAACAGAAATCATTTTCAATTCTTTTAATTTCCCAACTAGTTTTTTAATTTCATTACTTGAAATTCTATGTTCACTATGATTAATTAGTGAACCATTAACTTTAGATTTTTTTAATAATTCTGGAACAACAAAACCTGTTGTACTTCCAATTTTTGAATCATCTACATGTTGAGCCAAAATTGGTATTGAACTATTTGCTACAACTCCAATTAGATGCTGTGGTGGACAAATTGCTATTTTGATTTTATTTTTTTTTGAAATTTTTTCTGCTGTTTTTACAAATTTAATTATTTTATCTCCTGAAATTTCTTCATAATTTTTACAATTAATTATAAACATAATAATTTCAATTTTCTATATTGTATTTAATTCTTCATTGAATTATGTCACTTCAATATTTTTATCATATTTTCTTTTCATTGTTAAAACAATTAACATCAGTACAATTGCAGCAATATTTGTGCCTATAATGAATACATCCATTACAATTATTCCATAAATTAACCACAAAATTGCTCCAGCAGAAATAAAAATCATCAAAAAACTTGAGACGTCTTTTAGACTCTTTGACTTGTATCCTTTGTAAATTTGATCAACCCATCCAGTTAAAATCAAAATTCCTGCAGCTACTCCTAATATTGTTAGTAATACTGGATCAACTTCCATGATTTTTTAACTCCAAAAGAATTCATCTAAACCAGTTTGTTTTGGTTTTCCTAAAATTGTATCAAAATCTAAATCCATGGATGCCGTTATTTGTTCTAGTGTTGATTCTAAAAATTCCATGTATTTTTTGGAATCTATTTCTTCTTTTTTTGCCAATTCTATTGGTTTGACACCTGGTTTGTTCAGTGTTTTGATAAATGAAATTTTATCTCCTTTTTTTAATTCTCTAATTGATTCTAATTGTTTTGCGGCTCTGATGTGCTGTGGTATAGTTTTTACATATTCTGATGGTGCTTTACTTAACATTAC
>REGF01000011.1 GCA_003702465.1 Candidatus Nitrosomarinus sp.
AACCTGAACCAACACCAGAACCTGAACCAACACCAGAACCTGAACCAACACCAGAACCTGAACCAACACCAGAACCTGAACCAACACCAGAACCTGAACCAACACCAGAACCTGAACCAACACCAGAGCCTTCAAATCCCAATGATGACTCTTCTGTTAATTCAAATTCTACTGAAGAACGAAATGTTATTTTCATTGGCACTAAACCAATCATGAGTTATGTGTCAGCAACTTTAACTCAACTTTCTACAAGACCTAGTATTACTATCAAAGCTAGAGGAAAAAGAATTACTCAAGCAGTTGACGTATCTCAAATGATTGTCAAAAGAATGGATACTGTTGGTTATGTCATTAGTGATGTTAGAATTTCTTCTGACTCACTAACTTCCCAAGACGGGAAACAGCGAAACGTTTCTAATATGGAAATTGATATTACAAAAGAATAATTTAAGAAATATTCTTTTTATTGTTTTAGCAATTGTTGTTGTCGTATTTTTTTTCACTAATGAAAAATCATGTGGTATGGAACATATGTTTATTTTAAATGATATAAAAATTTATGAAAAATCTCTTGAACCTGAATTTTGTGAAGAAATTCTAGAAAAAATTAATTCTTATAATGAAAGTTGTTCTCCTATAATTGAAATTTTAGATTGCGGTTAACTAATTACATCTATCAAAAACGTAATTCCAAAATAAATCAATATTGCACTTAGTGCTAATACTATAATCTTATAATTTGTATTTGAAATTATTTTCTTACTTTTTGATATTAAAAATGCAGTAGCTCCTAACCATACAAAATCCATCCAAATATGTAATACAAATACAATTAAAATTCCTGCAAATGCCCATATTGCCATAGCATCTGAAATTAACTTTAATCCTATGGTGAGCCACCAAATTATGAAAAATGGATTTAATCCACTAAGTAAAATCCCTGTAATTATTGGCCCTTGTTTTAGTTTTGTTGATATTTTTTTATTTTTGTTTAATATTGTCTTAATTTGTAAAAATGCAAATACAAAAAGTGTTATTGCTCCTAAAATTGAAATAATTGTTCTAAATTCTGGAAATACTTCCATTGATAAAATTCCAATTCCTAACAAAATTACTAATGGAAATTCTACAAGTGAATGCCCTATTGCAATTTTTATTCCTGCTTTAGTTCCGTTTTTTAATCCATGAGTTATGTTTGCTGCAAATAATGGGCCTGGTGACATTACTCCTGATGCTGAAATTATAATTACAATTAGTGCAAATTCTAGAATATTACTCATAATTTTTTCATTATGATGACTTATCTGTACATTGAATCTTTAAGATGAGTTGATTCTTCTTGTGTTTCTTTAATAGTTGCTTCAGCCTTTTCAGCTTCTTTTTGTAATGATGGAATGTCGCAGGAAGCTCCAGGAATTAATTTTGACATTGACATACACAAATCTGCACTAGATTTGAAATCTGGGCCCTCTCCTAATGTATTAAAAATTATAACAATAACATCTTGATTTGTTATACTTCCTTCATTTAACAACATCCCTGGTATCCCTGGAATTGTTCCATGATCTAAAATTTTCAAACCAGCTTCTTCTATTTTTTTCCTAGCTGAATCTGTACTTCCAACCCCCATCATTTCAGAATTTTCTTTCTCTGATTTTATTGCGACACTACTTACTATCAATTTAATTTTATGAGTTTTTGCCCATTGTAACATTGAATCTGATACTTGTCTATGCAATGATTGATCTAAATTAAGATATGATGAAAAGACTCCTACTTTCAAATCTTCATTAATGAAAATTCTTGAAGGATAATTTGGTTTACCATTTTTAATTACACTGATGGGTGGAAATATTTCTGAGTCAATAATTCCTCCCAATTCAAATTGTGATGTATGAATCATTGATTCTGTTGCAATAGCACTACTAAATCCTACTGAGGGAAATCCATCAATTAAATAACCTCCTTCTAAATTGATTTTCTTAAATTCTTTAATTTTGATCTCATTTTCTGTCATGATTATTTACTATTTTTTATTAAATAATAGGTTTTTCTGGACATTTGTTCGAGAAAAATCTTTTACTTTCTCCTAAATCTTAGTTGGTTAAGCAAACTTTAAACCGCCTAATTTTATTAGAATTGCTATGACAGGTAGAATTAAAGTTGCTTTAGTTGGAATTGGTAATTGTTTTTCTGGATTAATTCAAGGAATTGAATATTATCGACAAAACCCTTCTCAAGAAGTAATTGGAATTATTCACGATAAACTAGCAGGATACGGTATTCATGATATTGATTTCGTCTGTGGATTTGATGTTGGTGAAAATAAAGTTGGACAACCACTGAACGAAGCAATCTATGCTTATCCAAATATGGTTGACTGGATTCCAAAAGATTCTATGCCTAAAACTGATGCTAAAGTCTATCAAAGTCCTTTATTGGATGGTGTTGGAATTTGGGTTCAAAACCGTGTTAAGCCAATTGAAACAACATTAACTGATGAGGAATTAGCTGAAAATGCAAAAAAAATCCTTAAAGAAACTGGTGCTGAAATTCTTGTATCTTATTTACCTGTAGGTTCTGACAAGGTAACTGAATTTTGGGCTCAAGTTTGTCTCGATTCTAACACTGCTTTTGTTAATTGCATTCCTTCATTTATCGCATCTGATGAAACTTGGGCAAAAAAATTCCAGGAGAAAAATATTCCGTGTATTGGTGATGATATTAAAGGTCAGGTTGGTGCAACTATTGTTCATAGAACTTTAGCTAAACTTTGTAATGATAGAGGAACTAAAATTGAAAAAACATATCAAATCAATGTCGGTGGAAACACTGATTTCTTAAATATGAAAGAACAAGATAGATTGGTTTCTAAAAAAATATCCAAAACTGAAAGTGTTCAAAGTCAACTTGATGAACGACTAGATGATGATCAAATTTATGTTGGTCCTTCTGATTTTATTCCATTTTTAGGAAATACTAAACTCATGTTTATGAGAATTGAAGGAAGACAATGGGCAAATATTCCTTATAATATGGAAGTTCGTCTAGATGTTGATGATAAAGCAAATTCTGCTGGAATTGTAATTGATGCAGTAAGATTAGCAAAAATAGCATTAGATAGGGGTATTGGAGGTCCAATAAAATCTGCAAGTGCATATCTGATGAAACATCCAATTGAACAGACATCTGATGTTCAAGCAAGACAAGATTGTGAAAAATTCGTTGCCAATGAATAATTATTGAAAATTATTTCTATCTTCTAATCTATGCTTTCTGATTTCTTTGTAGTTTGAAAATTCAATACACATAGATTCACTTGATTCTCCATTTAATTCAGTTAATTTTGTTTTAACGATTTTTTCTTTTTTAACTAGTTCAATAATCAGACTATTTCCTCCAAATTTCATATCTGAGACATTTGGTGCAATTATTGGTATTCTATTCTCTAAAGATCTTACTTGGACATACATCTTCCATGGTTCAATCCCTTCTTTGACAATTCTGCTAGGCGAAAACAAGATTTGGGCTCCTTTCTTAGTTAAAGTGTCTGCCACGCCTGGAAAAACAGTATCGTAGCATATCATTACTCCAAATTTACATGATGTCTTGAAAATTTTAGCCTCATTTCCTGGATTTACAATGTCTTTTTCATAGTCATAAGGATGGATTTTTTCTTGTTTTCCAATTATTTCTCCATTTGGGCTAATTATGGGTGAATTTATTGAAATTTTGTTATCATTTTCTTGATAAAATGCACCTGGAATAATTGTCATGTTATATTCTTGTGCAATTTTCTTAAACTCTGCAAATTCTTTGTCATAATTGTTGATCTCATTATTTGGAAGCCATTGTTCTGGTAAACAAACAATTTCTGTTTCTTGAATTCCTAATTTTTTTAGTAATTTTGAAATATTTTCAATTGCTTTATCGTTATTTTCATAATGTGTTGTTTGGATCAATCCTACTTTTGTCATATACTGTGATTGTTTTTTTAGTAATTATAGTTAGGCTCATTTCTTTTGAAACAATATTTTTGTTAAGTTATTTGATAATTACCCCCGTTACGAAAAATTTGATAATATAACAAGAAAAATTAATCAATAGAGTCAACAAAAATTGTTAATCATCGATTATCCTATCTAATTTGAAATGATCTACATTGGTACATGTAAAAAAAGTAGAGATCTTTGGATTCAAATCATTTGGATTTAGAAATACTACTGTAAATTTTGAACCTGGACTGGTATCAATTTCTGGTCCAAACGGATCTGGTAAAAGTAACATTTTGGATGCTATCATTTTTGCAATGGGTGAAAATAAACCCAAAGTCATGAGAGTTGATAAACTGCGATCTTTAATACATGATATTGAAGGAGGTCGACGTGGTCCCAAAATGGCCCGTTCTAGTGTTCATTTTGATAACACTGATAGGAAAATTCCTGTTGATAGTGACGTTGTTGAAATTACTAGAGAGTTAGATGAAAATGGTGAGAATACCTATTATCTAAACAAAAAGAAAACACAAAGAAGTCATATTTTGGATTTACTTGATATGGCAAATGCTGGATTAGGACAACTAAATGCAGTACAACAAGGAACTGTGACTAGAATATCTGAATTTACTTCTGAAGAAAAAAGAAAAACAATTGAAGATTTGATTGGCCTTTCTTATTTTGATGAAAAAAAATCAGAATCAATTAAACAATTAGATGAAGCCGATAGGCGACTTGAAATTGCACTTGCAAAAATGGGTGAAATTAAGAAACGTATTGATGAATTAGAAGAAGAAAGGAATCAAAAATTACGCCATGATATTCTTGAACGTGAACTAAATAGATACAAAGCCATATCTGCAGCAAACAAAATGAAGATTATTTCATCTCAAAAATCTGAAAAAGAAGAAAAATTACATGGAATTAGTTCACAAATTAGTACTTTAACTGATGAAAGAACCGTTCTTAGAGATGAAATTGGAGTTTTAGATTCTGAAAAATCAACATTAATGAATGCTGCAAATGATTATACTCAGGCTAAAGCAACATTGGATGCTGAAATTAGTTCTGCAATGGAACAATATGAGATTGATAACACTGCTATTTCTGCATCAAAGAAAAGACTTGAACAAATCAATTCTAGAATTCCTGAAATAAAAATTGAATTGGAAGAAATTGATAATGCCCGACAAGATATTGATTTACAAATCCAAAAAATAAAAGATTCGATTGAAGTTACTAATACTGAAAAAAATAAGATCAATCATGATTTGGAATTAATTGATTCAGAGCGTAACAAAATTCTTACTGAGCAATCTGAAGCAGCCGCAAAAAAATCTGAAATTGATAATAAAATAAAAATTCTTACTGAACAATCAAACAATGTAAAACTAAAACTTTCTAAAATTTTACATGAAAAAGATGAATCTGAATTAAAAATAAAATCTAACACTGAAAAATTAATTCAATTGGAAAAAGATATCGCATCATTAATTAATTTAGAATCAAAATTATCTTCATTAACAAATAATCACAGTGCAACTATTTCTGAATTAAAATCAAGAATTACAAAATTAAAAACAAAAAAATCAAAAATCATTCATGACATGGATGAACTAGGATTTATTTTAGAAAAATCTGATAAAGCAGCTAATCAATATGAATCTAAAATTAAAACTGTTAAAGGATTCATGCATGAAGATTATACTGTTGCAAAATTAAAAGAGGATGCAGACAAGCTAGGAATTGATGGTTTAGTATATGAAATGATTTCTTGGGATAAAAAATATGAGCGTTCTGTTCTTGCTGTTAGTTCTGATTGGATTAAAGCATTAGTAGTAAAAGATTTTGCAACTTTACTTGGCATTGCTGAAGTTGCTAAAAATAAAAAACTTCCAAAATTAAAAATCATTCCACTTGATGCTATACCTAAATTCAAACTTACTCTGCCTAAGGAATCTGGAATCATTGGTGTTTTGTCTGATTATGTCAAGTGCAAAGATGCCTATTTTGCTCTCAAAACGTTCCTATTTGGAAATATTATTTTGGCAGAAACTCGTGAATCTGCTTATAATTTATCTCAATTAGGATACAAATCTGTAACTCTAGAAGGTGAATTTTTTGAGGCTAAGGGTGGAACTGTTGTAATTGATATTAATTCCAAAATCTCAAAATTGACAAAATTAATTTCAATGAGTAGTGATATTGATGGATTGATTCAATCAATAAGTTTGATTAAAAAATACATGTTAAAGAAAAAACATACTTTAAAAAAATTGGATGATTCTATACAATCCTATTTTGATAGATTATCTGTTTCTGAAAATGCATTGACTTCTGCATCTGAAAATTATGAAAATTTACAATCACGAATTATTTCAGCAAAAAATACCAAAGACCAATTAACAAAACGTATTTCTGAACTGACATCTAGAAATAAAATTATTGAATCTGAAATTTCAACTAATGAATCTCATCTTGAATCATTATTAGATCGTATTGGTATTGTTGAACAAAATTATGCAAGTGGAGAACAGACTAGAATTGCCAGTGAATTATCAAAAATAAATATGAAAAAATCTGATATTGAAAAATTGTATACTTCAATTATGAATGAATATCGTGATAAATCATCTCAATTGACTACAATGCAAACACAAGATAACCGTGAAAAATCACAAACAACTAGATTAAATGAAGAAGAAAATTCATTACGTTTAGAATCTGAACAAATTGAATCAAAAATTAATGATTTAGAAAAACAAAAAGATCCTAAAAGAGAAATCTTAGAAAAATTGAGACAAAAAGAACAAGAATTAATTTCTAGTTCTGGTTCTTCTATTGGTCAGGTTCAGGAAATTGATGGTAAACTTAAAAATTTGAATGAAAAAGACATGGATTTAACTAAGCAAATTAATAATTTTGAGCGTCAATCTGATTCTCTAAATCGTGATTTGCATGATTTAATTGAAAATGAAGTTAAACTCCAGCAAATTCTTTCAGCATTTGGTTTTGATAAAGATATGGAGACATTTGATGTTGAGCCAATTGTTCAAGGTTTAACTTCTGAATTAACCTCTCTTAATGCATTAAATGCAAAAGCTCCTGAAACATATCTCGAAGTTTCTTATGGTTATAGATCAATGTCTGTTAGAAAGAATTCTTTAGAAGAAGAACGAAATTCTATTGTTAAATTTATTGAAGATATTGAAAAAGATAAGCGACAAACTTTCTTGGATGCATTTGATAAGGTCGATAAAGAAATTAGATCAATCTTTAATAAAATGACTGGTGGTAATGCTTGGTTGGAATTACAAAATGAAGATGATATCTTTAATTCTGGAATATCTTATTTGATTCAATTCCCAAATAAACCAAAAAGAGAATCTACTTCTATAAGTGGTGGTGAAAAAACACTTGCAGCAATTGTTTTTGTTTTAGCATTGCAAAAACTCAAGCCATCTCCATTCTATTTGTTTGATGAAGTTGATGCTCATCTTGATGCACCAAATTCTGAACGCCTGTCAAATATTTTGGAAGAACGTTCAAAGGAAAGTCAATTCATTATGGTTTCTCTTAAAGATTCAGTTATTCAAAAAGCAAAATTGATCTATGGTGTTTTTCCAAAGAATGGTGTTTCAAATGTTGTAACCTATAAAGATAAACGTGTTCCATCTGTTAAAACAACTTAGTCGATTTTAACATGGCATGCTGAATAATGTTCTTTTTCAATTTCTTCTAAATTTGGTTCAATTGTACATTTTTCAATTTCATATGGACATCTCCCCCTAAACTTACACCCTTCAATTTTTTTTACTACTTGTTCGTCTTTAATCCTGATATTCCTTTCTTTGAAGAGATTTTCTGGATTTGGCTCTGAAATTGCATCAATTAATGCCTGTGTGTATGGATGTTTAGGGTTGTCTAAAACTTGGTTAATTGGACCTATTTCAACAATTTTGCCTAAATACAAAATCCCTATATTTTGACCAAAATATTTGGCTGTAGCTAAATCATGTGTAATATAGACAAATGAAATATTGAATTTTTTTTGTAATTCTCTCATCAATTCTAATATTTCAGCTCTGATTGATACATCCAGCATTGAAACTGGTTCATCAGCCAAAATTATTTTTGGTTTTATTGCTAATGCTCTAGCTAAAACTACTCTTTGTCTTTGTCCTCCTGATAACATATGCGGGTATTTTTTACTAATTTCTTCAGCAGGTTCTAATTTGACTTCTCGTAGTACTTCAAGAATTCTGTTGTTAATTTCATCCTTATTCAATACGTTGTGAATTTCAAGTGGTTCTGAAATAATTTCTTTAATTCGCATTCTTGGATTAATTGAATCATACGGATCTTGATGAATCATTTGACAATTCATTCTAATTTTTTGTAGATTTCTTTTTTCATCATCTATTTCCTGTTGTTCAAAAATTATTTTTCCTGAATCAGGTTTTAGAGATTTTAAAATTAGTTTTGCTATTGTTGATTTTCCAGAACCTGACTCTCCTGCTAAAACAAATACTTCCCCTTGTTTTATTGAAAATGAAATATCATCTACTGCTTTGACTGTAGATGTTTCAGATGTAAACATTTTCTTTTTAATAAAATATTTTTTTAAATGTTCAATTTTTAATATTTCTGCCAATATCTGTTATTGATTAATCCAGTATATCAAGAAATATGTCTATGCCTAATTTTGTAAGAAGAATTTTAAGTCAATTCTATGACAAGTTGTTGTTTGAGTGATTTTTCCTATAAAAAATTAAATTATAAAAAATATGTAGTTGATTCTCGACTTCGTTATTTTAAACCTCATGCAACAAAAATTGAAAAATCTTTTGCTGAAGAAATATCTTTTAGTCTATCTCAGGATTCAAAATTCATTAATCCTAAATTTTTTTATGATTCTACTGGGTCGTCATTATTTGAAACAATATGTTCTTTACCTGAATATTACCCAACTAGAACTGAAATTGAAATCCTAAAAAGTTTAGAATCTGATTTACTTCCTTTTCTTGATAAAGAAACTAAACTCGTTGAACTTGGGAGTGGGGCATCAGTAAAAACTAAGTTGATAATTGATATTTTTACAAAATTGCAGAGTAAAACTGATTATTTCCCAATTGATATTTCTGAAATTCTTGCTGAAAGTTCTGAACAACTATTGAAAGATTATGAAACTCTACACATTACTGGAATAATTGACACATATGAAGGAGGTTTAGAATTTCTTAAAAATTATGATGAGAAAAAAAATCTAATTATTTTTCTTGGTTCTAGTTTTGGTAATTTTACTCCTGACGATGGAAAACTATTTCTAAAAAATATTTTTTCAACAATGAAATCTGGTGATCTTTTCTTAATTGGTTTAGATTTAGTTAAAGATAAAAATATTTTAGAATCTGCATATGATGATTCTGCAGATGTTACTGCTCAATTCAATCTTAATGTTTTATCCAGAATAAACAATGAACTTGATGGTGATTTTGATCTTAACAATTTTTCACATTATTCCATTTACAATGAAAATGAACAACGAATTGAAATGAATTTAAAATCACTTATGCCTCAATCTGTAATTGTTTCAAAATCTAATTTACATTTACAATTAGTAAAAAATGAATTAATTCATACTGAATATTCTCATAAATATACAGTAAATCAAATTAAACAAATCCTTAACGATGCTGGATTTGAAATTAAAAAGATGTGGTTAGATGAAAAAAAATATTTTTCATTAACCTTAGTTTCTAAAAATTAAGTATTTTCTACACATCTAAATCCAGAAAATAGCCATCTTTCATCTAATCTGAAGAAATTCCTATAGCTACCTCTAATTGACATTTTTGGAGTTCCAAATGAACCTCCTCTCAAAACTTTCTGGTTTGTGAACCATTTATCGTTATATTCATCAAATCCTGTTTTGAAACCTGGATACCCAACAAATTCTGAAGATGTCCATTCCCATACATCTCCTATCATCTGCTCACATCCAGATGGACTTTTTCCACTCGGGTATGTGCCTATTTCTGTACATCCCCAATGGTATGATTCCAATAAATTACAATTTTCTTCTGTAGGAGTGTTGTTTCCCCATGGGAATATTGTTTTTTCTTGTTTTGTTTCATTCCAACATGCTGCTTTTTCCCATTCTGCTTCTGTTGGTAATCTTTTTCCTGCCCATTTACAATATGCATCTGCTTCATAGTAACTTACATGACATACTGGTTCATTTGGATTAATTTTTCTAATTCCTAAAAAGTCTCTTACATACCATTCGTCATCAATTTTTTCCCAATACATTGGAGATTTCCAATTATTTGATTTGACTTTTTCCCATCCATCTGATAACCAATACTTGTAAGTTTCATATCCTCCATCATTCATAAATTCCAAATATTCTCTATTTGTAATTGGAAAAATTCCTATTTCATAATCTTCAAGATATGTTTTATGTTCTGGTAATTCTATATCATAAGAAAATTCTTTTCCGTTATATCCCATCTCAAATATTCCTCCTTTAATTTTTACAAATTCTTTTTGTTTATTCTCTTGAATACTTTTTTTATTTTTTCTTACTGGTAGGTATTGTTCTGCAAGAAGATGTTGTAAATCATATACTAGTAATTCTTGATGTTGACATTCATGATGGAATCCTGTAATGATTAATTTTTTTTCTTGATCATTTAATTCATGAGTTTCAATAAACTTTTCAACTTTTTGATTTATTGTATTGAAATATTGAAATATTTCATTTGTAGTTGGTCTTGATATGATGCCTCTGAGTCCTTTATCGTGAGGTAAACCAAATTGTTGATAATATGAATTCAAATATTCTGAAAGTTCTTTTGAATGAAATTTGTAATTTTTATCTATTTTGCTAATTATTGCCTCGTAAATCCAACTAACGTGCCCTATGTGCCATTTTGGTGGGCTCATATATGGTGCTGTTTGAACCACAAAATCATCTTTTTCTAAATTTTTTACTAATTCTAAAGTTCTATTCCTTGTCTCTTTGAATTGTTGTAATAATTCATTATTTTTTTGTAATTCTGGATTAAGTGTCATTAAGTCAAAAAAATTTTTTTTGTATTATTATGTTGCGCCAATTAATTCCTAGTACCCTCTAGCAAAAATTGGGACTGATGTGCTTTGTTCTTTACAATAAATGCATTTTTTAGATGTATTTTCACTATTAAATGGAATTACTCTAATTTCTGCGCCTGTTTCCTCCTTGATCTTCTCTTCACATTCTAATTTTCCACACCATGGGGAATTGAAGAACCCTCCTTTTTCAATTTTCATTTTAAATTCATCATAACTTTCAATATCTATTGTATTCTCAAGTGCCTCTATCTTTGCTTTTTTCAACATTTCTGTTTGAATCTCTTCTAAAATTATTGTAATTTCATCTACTTTTTTTAACTCTAGTTTAATTTTCTCATGATTATACCTCTTAGCTACAATCATAGTTTGATTTTCAATGTCTTTTGGTCCAATTTCAATTCTAATTGGTACGCCTTTTAATTCCCAATCATTAAATTTGTAACCTGGTGTAAATTCTTCTCTTGAATCTATATGGACTCTGAGATTTTTTGATTCTAATGAATTTGTAATTTCATTGACTTTTTCAATGACATTTTCTTTGTCATTATCATTTTTGTAAATTGGGATAATGACTACTTGTATTGGAGCTACTTTTGGTGGTAAGACTAGTCCTTTATCGTCCCCATGTGCCATTATCATTGCACCAATTAATCTCCATGAAACTCCCCATGAAGTTTGCCATGCAAAATGTTCTACATTATCTTTATCTGCAAATTTAACTTCAAATGGTTTTGAAAAATTTTGTGCTAGGAAATGGGATGTTCCCATTTGTAATGCTTTTCCATCTGGCATTATTGATTCCATTGTAGTTGTATATTCTGCACCAACAAATTTTTCCTTTTCACTTTTCTTACCTGTTGTTACTGGTATTGCTAATTCTTCTTCTACTGTATTTTTGTAAATGTCTAGAATTTTAATGACTTCTTTCTCAGCTTCTTCTTTAGTTGAATGAACGGTATGTCCTTCTTGCCATAAAAATTCTGATGTTCTGAGAAATGGTTTTGTTGCCTTTATCTCTGCCCTTAATGCAGTATTCCAAAAATTAATTTTTAATGGCAAGTCTCTCCAACTTTGAATCCATTTTGAATATAGTGTGTATGCCAACGTTTCTGATGTTGGTCTTAATGCTAATCTATCTCCTACTTCATTTGTTCCTGAATGTGTTACCCAAAAAACCTCTGGATTAAATCCTGCAAAATGTTTTTGCTCTTTTCCTAATAGTGATTCTGGAATTAAAATTGGCAAAAAACCATTTCTAATACCATTACGTGCAAATTTTTTATCAAATGTATTTCTTAGTGATTCCCAAATTGAATACCCATCTGGTCGTAGAACAATTAGTCCTTTAACTGGGGCATAATCTGCAAGCTTTGCCTTTAAAACTACTTGAGTGTACCATTCACTAAAATCCTCGTTTTTTGAGACTGTAATTCCAACATCTTGTTTACCCAAACTAATCTATTGAGAATTATTTTAATTAATGAGCCTTTCGTGAACTTTTTAAAATTATTTTAGCGGTTCCCCTTTACAGAAAACTTCTCCCATTACTCTGCTCTGGAAATTTGGACAAATAAAACATTGTACAAATTGAATATCTTCTTTTAAAACAGGACATTCAACATATTCTTGTTTCATTCTTTTAAGCATTTTTGGACTGACTCCTTTGAGTTTCAATTTACCTTTTTCATCCATCATTCCTGATTCTTTTAATTCTGCTTTTAATGCATCAGGAAATTTTACTTTTTCTTCAGTCATTAAGATTTTGACATCATATTTTCGTTCAAGTTCTTCGACCATATTCTCATAATGTTATTCCGTGATTTATTATTACCGTTTTGAATATCTTTCATACTTTAATACAACCAGATTTTTAATTCCAAATTTTGTGCACTACTTTAATATTATTAGGATTTTTTCTCAAATCAGAAATCAATTGCTAGTAATTTTTGATGTTGAAGGAGTATTATTAGATGAAGAATATCTTCCAATTCTTGCTGAAAAATTAAACAAAGAAGATGAAATTTGGGAAATTACTAAACAAGGAATTCAAGGTAAAATCAATTGGGAAGAAGGACTAAGAACTAGAGTTGCTGCATTAAAGGGATTGGATGAGAAGGTATGTCAAGAAGTAGCTGATAATTTACCCATTATGACTGGAGCTAAAGAGGCATGTAGAATTCTAAAAGCTGCTGGTTGGAAAATTATGGCAGTTTCTGGTGGTTTTACATTAATGATGGATAGATTACAAAAAGAATTAGGATTGGATCATGTTTTTTGTAATGATTTAATTTTCAAAGATGGTAAATTAGATGGCGTTACAATAAATGTGGATTCTGATAAATCAAAATCTGCAAAAATCAAGATTGAAGAATGGGGTGAAAAGAAAGAAAATATTGTTTGTGTAGTTGATGGTGCAAATGATATTAAATTATTTGATGTCTGTGGATTGGGAATTGCTTATCGAGCTCAAGATCTAGTTAAAGACTTAGCTACAACCACACTTGAAGAAAAAGATTTATCTAAAATTCTTGATATCATTAACCAACACTATAAACTAGAATTACAAACTACTGTCTAAACAATTTTTTACTTCTTTATCTCTTAATAGAATAATTGAAAATAACTCCAATTCATATTGAAAAAGAAATTAGTGTTGATGATGATCTTTCTAAAATTATTTTAGATTCCACTGATGTGTGTGATGGAGATATTCTAGTTATTGCTCAAAAAATTATTTCTAAACAAGAAGGACGATTAGTTGAATTATCTACAGTTACTCCTTCACTATTATCTGAAGGAATAAGCTCTCAATACAATAAGGATCCACGAATTGTAGAATTAGTCCTGTCTGAATCTAAGAGAATTGTTAGAATGAAAAGTGGATTAATTATCACTGAAACTAATACTGGTTTTATTTGTGCGAATTCTGGAATTGATGAGAGTAATGTAGTAAATGGTTTTGCAACACTTCTTCCACTAAATTCTGATGAATCTGCAGAAAAATTGAGAAAAAAAATTTTTGATATTACTGGAAAAACCGTTGCAATAATAATTTCTGATACTTTTGGTAGACCTTTTCGAATGGGGCAAACAAATTGTGCTATCGGAATTTCTGGGTTACAACCTATTTTGGATTATTCTGGAACTTTAGATTCTTTTGAAAGAATATTGCGTGTAACTGCAATTGCCATTGCTGATGAACTTTCTTCAGCTGCCGAATTAGTTATGGGTAAAACTACAAAATGTCCTGTTGCAATAATTCGTGATTATTCTTTTGATTCTAAAGAACAAGGTATTCAAGATTTGATTCGACCTGAAAATGAAGATCTTTTCAAGTAATTTTATTGTGTGATAATTCTTTATCATATTAATTGAATTTTTTTAATTTGTTAATTAGACTTTAATATGACAAATTAGATTTAACCTTTGAATGTCTGAATCTACTGAAAAAAAATTAGACGCAACTGGATTATTTTGTCCTGAACCTGTTTTTAGAACAAAAATTGAATTAGAAAAAATGCAAGTTGGAGAAATTATCAATGTTTCTGCTGATGATCCAGACGCTGAAGAAGATATTTCAAGATGGGTAACAAGAAATGGTCATGAATTATTAAATTTGGACAAAGATGGTTCTGTTACTACTCTAAAAATTAAAAAATTAAAATAATTTTTTATTCTAAAATTTTTTTCACTTCTTTATCGTAAAATTCTCTAAAATTCAAATTCATAGTTTTTTCATGCTCAAAACATCTTTTGCTTACATCTACTAAACTTTCTTTTACTTTTTTACTCCATTGGCTTTGTTGTTTATCTTTTGAATTTGCAATGGATGGTGTTTCTTCAATTTGTTGCATGATTTTTTTCAATTCAGTTCCTAATTGATGAAATTTACTAATTTGTAATAGAAAGATACTTCCTTTTTCTTTATTGATGAGGTTCATCATATTATGAACTTGATTGTAATATGTAATGGATGATTCATTATATTTCTCTAAATCTGCTATCCTATTTTGCCAATATTCTTTAGAACTTTTTTCTTCAATTTTATAAGTAAATTGATTTTTTGCTAAAACTGAACCTAGTTTTAGAAGTTTTTCACTACTTTCTTTAATTTTTGTTTTAATTTCATCTGATTCTGAATTCATTATTATTAACTTAATTTTTACACTAAAGAACTTGCCTTTTTTGATTATTCCATGCAATATCTAATTGATTTGAATATTCTTTAATACATTCTTCACAAAATGAATCCCATTCTCCTATTTTCATTTGTTCAAAAAATTTTATTGTCCATTGATATTTTGGTTCTTTCTTGTATTGAAATTGTTGAATTGTGTAAATATCTTTTTGATAAAATTTATTCAAACATTTATTGCATTTTGCAGTTTTATTTGTCTGCATTTTCTGTAAGGAATTTATCTACATCAATTGCTGCCATACATCCATATCCTGCAGCTGTTATTGCTTGTCTGTAACTTCTATCGTGTACATCACCTGCTGCAAAAATTCCTTCCATGTTGGTATGTGTTTTATTTTTTAAAACTATGTATCCTTCATCATCTAAATCAATTTGATTTTTAAATAATTCTGTATTTGGTTGATGTCCAATTGCAACAAATAATCCTCCTACATTGATAGTTTTTTCTTCGTTAGTTTTTAGATTTTTTAAAACTGCTTGTTGCATCTTCTCATCTCCGTTAATTTTGATAACTTGTGAATTCCAATGAAATTGAATTTTTTCATTGTTAAAAGCTCTTTCTTGCATTACTTTACTTGCTCTTAATTCCTCTCTTCTATGCACTACATGTACTCTTGTTGCAAATTTTGTAAGAAAAGTTGCTTCTTCAATTGCTGAATCTCCTCCTCCTACAACAATTAATTCTAAATTTCTAAAAAATGGGCCATCGCATGTTGCACAATATGAGACTCCTTTTCCTGAAAATTCTTGTTCTCCATCAATTCCCATTTTTTTTGGATTTGCACCTGTTGCAATAATTACTGCTCGACCTTCATATTCTTCTGAACCTGTCAAAACTTTGTATGGTGCACGTCTGAAATCTACATCCACTGCAACATCGTCAATTATTGTAGTGCCCATTCTTTGAGATTGTTTTCTCATATCTATCATTAGATCTGGACCCATTATGCCATTTTCAAATCCAGGATAATTTTCTACTTCTGTGGTATTAACGAGTTGACCTCCTGGCAAAATTCCTGATAAAATTAATGTGTCATATCCTGCTCTTGAACAATAAATTCCTGCAGTATATCCTGATGGACCTGCTCCGATAATTATGACATCAAATTTTGTTTTCTTTTTATCTGGGATCTTTGGACTGTCATCATTAGTTTCTAAAACTGCTGCACCTGCATCTGCTGCCATCATAGTGAATGATGTTTTAATTTCATTAATTTAAGTCAATATCTCATTCTATCAAACACTATTTTTCATTTTAGTTAGAATCTTTGTATGTTGTTCACATAATGACGGATTTTTAATTTGTGAAATTAGTAGATCTTTTTGCCAATGTGCATTAAATAATCTACATTTAACATCATTACAAAAAACATCTCCTGTTTCATAATACATGATCGATTGAATTAGATATCCTTCGATTATTTTGGGTAATCTTGGATCGTTATATTCTAAAAATTCTCCTTTGTATTTTTCTCTAATTGTTTCCTCTGATTCATTTGAAAAATTTGTCATCAAATCTATGTAGTATTGTTTTGGTTTTGCTGGAGCTTCTATAATCCCTGTGGTTGAGATGACTATTGGATTTGAGCCTACCCATACTCTTGCATGGTATCTATAATCATCATAATCAAATGTACCAATCAACTTATCTGTAAAAATTATGTGTAATATTTTTTCAATATTTTCTTCAAATGGAACAATTTCTTCAATAACTTGATTCAACTCAATTCCATCGTATATGCAAATTTCATTTTCTTTAGATATTTTCATATTTTCTGAATCTGTTGAAATATCTTTGATTAATTGTGATTGTTTTTGAAATGGTTTTTTTAAATCCAATACTATACAATCTTCAATTTTTTGTTGTTTCTTTTCATTTAATTTTTTAAAAATATTTTCTCTAATCTCACTATTGATTCCAAATGTTTCCCTAATGAATTTTTGAATATTTTTTAAATCTAATTTCGAAACAGATGGTTCATCGTATAATATTATTTTTGAAATTTTCACTGAATACTATAGAGTGTTAAATTATTTATCTTTCTAACTCTTTGATTTTTTCTGCTGCAATTTCTGCTGCTCTTTTTCCAGAATATAACATTGAACCAAATGTTGGTCCCATTCTTGCTAATCCGTGAGTTTCAGTAACAGACATTCCTGCTGCAATTAGTCCTGGGTATACTTCGCCTGTTTTGTGAACTACGTGCTCTTCTCCGTCATTAACATACATTGGCTCCATTCCTTTCCATTCTGCTAATCCTCTATCTACTAATCTTTTTACTGCAACAGAGTCATGACCTGATGCATCTATGATTACTTTAGCTTCAAATGCAACTGGATCAACACATGTAATGTTACGTGGTAATGCTGAAACTGGCATCCAATTAACAACAATTCCTGCAACTCTTCCATTTTTTAATACTAGATCATCAAATTTTGTTAGTTGTAGAAATTTGACTCCTGCGTCACATGCAGCTCCAATTAATTTTGATACTGCATGTGGTCCTGGTGTTAAGTATAATCCGTCTTGAACTTTCTTGTAAGGAACTCCTAATTCATCCCAAATTTTTTGTGCTGGTTCTCTTACCGTAACTGGATTCATCATATATCCTCCTAACCAGTAACCTCCTCCAAGATAGTTATTTTGTTCAATAACTAAAACTTTGAAACCTAAATTTGATAATTCTCTACTTGCTGTTAATCCTGCTGGTCCAGCTCCGATGATAATTACATCTGATTCAGCTCTGTCAATTAATACATCATGAAATTCATCAGCAATAGCACGTGTAATTTCAACTTCTCTAACATCTGTAAAAATTTTAGATGATTGTTCAGCTACTGTTGCTTCTTGCATGCTAAAATTCTCTCTTTTATCCATAAATACATTCGCACGTAAAAATTAGGTAATACTAATGACATTTTTTCGATAAATAAACCGGAAAATTTCGTTTATTTCTTGAATTTTATTACTAAAACATACCAATATCAAAAATTTATAACCAAACCTAATTGAAATTTATTGTATTGACTATATCTGATTTGACTCATTCTTCAGTTGATCCAGTATCTCCTAAAATTAATTGGGCTAGAGTAGATGAAGCTGATAATTTTGCTGAAACTGTAAAATTATACCGTCAAGGAAAATACGATGAAGATAGTTTTAGACGATTTAGATTACAACATGGAGCATATGGAACTAGGATGACTAGTGATTATGCAATGGTTCGTGTTAAATTACCTGCTGGTGAAATTTACCCAAAACAATTTGAAAAATTATCTAAACTTAGTGAACAATATTCTATAGGAAGTGCTCATTTTTCAACCCGTGAAAATATTCAATTACATTGGGTAATTTTAGAAGATGTTTCTGAAATTTTTAGATCACTTGCAGAAGTTGGTTTGACTTCTAGAGAAGCATGTGGTAATTCTGTTAGAAATGTAATGTGTAGTCCACTTTCTGGTGTTTGTAGTGATGAAAAATTTGATTCAACTCCTTATGCTTTAGCAACTGCAAAATTCTTTTTACGTAATCCAATGGCTCAAAGTCTCCCACGTAAATTCAAATTCAATTTTACTTGCTGTGAAAAACATGGAATGGTTAGAATGGTTGACGTTGGATTAATTCCAGAAATTCGACAAGTTGACGGTTCTGAACAAAAAGGTTTCAAAATTTTCCTCGGTGGCGGTTTGGGTAACAAATCTTTTGTTGGACACCAACTAGAAGACTTTACTCCTGAAGAAGA
>REGF01000012.1:0-3311 GCA_003702465.1 Candidatus Nitrosomarinus sp.
TGATATTGTTGTCTTTATACCCAATTAAAAGTCTAGATTACAGTTTTGTAGCAGATATTATAGTTACAGGGTTTCTAGCTAGCATCATAGTACCAGTACTAGTTTTTCTACTCTTAGAAATGGTAACTTGAGTTATATCAATATCTTCAAACTTTAGACTATCAAGAATTTGTAAAACTGAATATAATGTTTCAATTAAGATAATTCCTATAACAATTCTACCTCCAGATTTTATTTTATTTTCAGACAGTTTGACTATTTCACCAGTATCACCCCCTGTTCCACCAATAAAAATAACATCTGCCATTTCTAGATCAGATATTTTTTCTTTAGCGTTACCAAAGATTACAGAAACATTTGGAAGGTTGAATTTTTTTAAATTAGTTTTTGTTAATTCTACAGCATTTTCATCATAATCAATTGCCAAAACTTTACCACTAGATTCAATTTGAATTGCAGCTTCAACAGAAATTGAACCACTACCACAACCAATATCATAAACAATTTGACCAGGTTTTAGTCTTGCTTTACTAATCTGAATTGTTCTTACCTCTTCTTTAGTAATTGGAACTTTTTCAGCACGTTCAAAATGTTCGTCTGGTATTCCAGGTGTTTTAAAATTCCACATAAGCTATTTTCCTACTTGTTTAATTTTTTTATAAATTAATTCCTGTAGAGGCATCTCCAAGATGTGTTAAAGTATAACTTACAATCCATGTGAACAAATACAAGAATACGTAACTACCTATACCTTGTGTAACAATCTTTTTTCTATCTGATGATGGTAATTGCATTTTCATTCCTTTGGCAACAATTATTGAACCAAAAAAGACAATTATCATAAATCCAATTGAAGCCCATCTTCTTTCTTCTCCTTCAATATCTTCAAAAATAAAAGTAGTTGCAATACCTGCAATTATACCTAAAGCAATACGCATCCAAAATAACTTGGATAATTTTTTATCTTTTTCACTTTTTTCTGCAGCACTTATTGGTGGATCTTTAGATGGTTCGTTTGAATTATTTTCTACAGGTTCAGATTTTTCTATTTCAGGAACTTCAGAATTATCTTCAATTTTTGGTTTTGACTCATCTTTTCCAGGCGTAGGTGCTGATTTTTTCTTTTTAAATTTGGCCAAAGTAAATTTCTAGCGTAAATCAAGCAAACCATGTTTAATATCTTTGGTAAAAAATTGAGCACAACATAGGAAGGGTATAATTTTAGACAGTAAATACGATAATTATGGCATTAGCTGGAATTGAATTAAGATATTTAGTAAATCAAATTTCAGAACAAGTTCAAGGATACTATATCAGCAATATTTACGGAATTACAAAAGACAGTATTTTATTCAAACTTCACCATACGGAGAAAAGCGATCTGTTTATGATGATATCTACATCTGGAGTTTGGTTAACAAAAGTCAAAATTGATCAAATGGAACCTAATAGATTACTAAAGAGATTAAGAAGTGATTTACTTCGATTAAAATTGAAAAAAATTGAACAAATTGGTGCAGAAAGAATTGCATATTTTACTTTTGAAGGTTTTGGGAAAGAGTTTGTTTTAGTTGGAGAATTCTTTGGAGATGGAAATATTTTACTTTGTAATAATGAAATGAAAATTTTAGCTTTACAGCATTCAATTGAAGTTAGACATAGAAAACTTAGTGTGGGATTAGAATATGCACAACCTCCAGAAAATAATCTAGATATTTTCAATTTAACAGAATCAAATTTTGATGATTTGAAAAATACAGATTTAATTGCTGCAAAATGGTTTGGAAGGACTTTAGGATTACCAAAAAAGTATGTGGAATCTGTATTTGAAATTACAAATATAGATCCTAAAAAAATTGGTAACCTACTTACCAAAGAAGAAATAATAAAAATTTACGAAACTACAAAAAAGATTATTTCAGATATTGTAACAGGAAATCATGAACCGATAATAGTTGAAAATGAAAAGATAGAAGTTCTTCCAGTAAAATTAGGTAAATTAGAAGGTAAAATTACCAATGTTTCCACATTTATTGAAGGATTAGATACAGTATTTACAAAAAATATAGTTGATAAAGGAAAATCAATTCAAACTAGTGGTTCAGATAAAAAAATTAAAGATTTAGAAACTCAAATATCAGAACAAGAAAAAGCAATTCAAACAGTTAAGGAAAAATCAAAAAAGATTACTAATGTAGCAAATTCACTTTATGAAATGGTTTCAAAAGGCATTATCTCAATTAAAGATGATTTAGCACAAGAAATTTTGGCTACCAATAATGCAAAATTGGTTATAGAAAAAGGAATAACAATGATCATAGTAGAAGATGAAAAAATAAAAATTAATACAAATTCACCACTTCAGTCAATTGCATCTGTTTTATTTAATCAAGCAAAAAAACAATCAGGTGCAATTAATTCAATTCAAACAATTAAAGAAAAAACAGAAAAAAAATTGAAAAAATTTCAAAGTCAAACACAATCTGAAAGAGATTTGGTAGTTGTTTCAGAAATCAGGAAAAAAAATTGGTATGAAAGATATAGATGGTTTATGACAACTGATGGATTTCTTACAATTGGAGGTAGAGATGCAGCATCAAATTCTGCAGTAATTCGAAAACATTTAGATAAAAATGATAAAATTTTTCATGGAGATATTTTTGGTTCTCCATTTTTTATTTTAAAAGATGCAGTAAATGCACCAGATACAACTATGAATGAAATAGCTGCTGCAACAGTCTGTTTTAGTAGAGCATGGAGAGAAGGACTGTATGGAGTAAGTGCTTATTGGGTACATCCAGATCAAGTGAAAAAATCAGCTCCAAGTGGAGAATTTCTGCCTAAAGGTTCGTTTACAATTGAAGGACAACGTAATTTTATCAAATCAGAGACTCTAAAATTAGCAGTTGGAATAATACAATTAGAAGAAGAAGATTATGTTTTAACATGTGGTCCTCCTGAGCCAATTAAAAAAAATTCTATTTGTTATGCAATAATTGAACCAAATGGATTAGAAATGGCAGAAGCTGCAAAAAAAATTAGATTAGAATTTTTAAAAATTTTTGAGGATATTACAAGAAAAATAAACATTGATGAATTTGTTCGTGCATTACCACCTGGAAAAAGTCAAATCAAAGAAATTAATTTTGGAGATTTAGAAAAAGCAAATTTTACAGATAATGAATTGGAGTAGTTAATTCAGTATCAAGAGATATTTTTGTTCCATTTTTTATTGATTCAAATTCTTCTTCACTAATAGTAATTAATGGAATATTTGCTAATGCACATCCAGTTGCAACTGTAAGATCAGC
>REGF01000012.1:3411-18840 GCA_003702465.1 Candidatus Nitrosomarinus sp.
TTTTGCAGAAAGATCTGAAATTTCATCCAAACCTAATTGAGGACTACCCAATGTAATCAAATCACCTTTTTCAGAAGTATTTAGTTCATCAAAAACATTTTTCATTTCTTTTTCATCAAATTCAATTTTTTCAGTATTTGGATCTCCTTCACCAAAATTAAATTTAGCACAAGTACCAGAAGTTCCCATCCCTCCACACATTGCTTTACATTGTCTTTGATCCATTTCACCAAGACCTGAAATATTTACAGATGTGTCACCTACTTTTCCAGCAAAGAAACCTAACATCCCGTAAGATAATTCATTTGGATTTTTTACTTTCATTTCTATTGTGATATTAGGTGAATCCTCTTTACGCAGTGATGAATACGGACTTTTTCCAACAATTGCACTAGCCAATGCACTAAATGCACTTTCTTTATTGGTCTTCAAATTATCATAAGAATTTGCATGAATTGCTGCATTGCTTTCTGCAAATGCAACTTGCGTACCACTTGTTGGAATATCAAAAATTTCATAGGGAATACAAGAAAATGATGGAATCACACCCATTGTCTCATATGAATTTCTAATTGACAATTGTTTGGAAATAAAATTTTCATCTAGTTTATAATTAGATACATTATCAATATCAAATCCCATTGGATTCAAAGTTGTTTTTACAGTTACTCGAGCTTCTTTGCTGATTGTTGAGAGAAATTCTTCACCTGCATCACCAATTGTATTATAATTTACTCCAGAGAGGTGTGCCCATTTAATTGGAATTAGTTTTTCAGCATCAGTTGCTTCACCAGTTGCAACTAAAATCCTATATGCCATTTGCATAATTTCACCTTGTTCACCCTTTAGTGCAGATTCTTCTTCTTGAGTTAGTTCCAACGGTAAATTATCATTATTACAGTTATAATACTTGTGCGTAAATGCTAATTGAAAATGAAAAAAATACTAACGGGAATGACAAATACCATGAATTCTGTAAAACCACCAAGAATTACGGCATTAAGAGATTTACATAATGCGGAAACAGGTCCATTTAGTATTTTAATTGGAACAATACTGTCAGCTAGAACTAAAGATGAAACAACTACAAAAGCTGTAAAAGCATTATTTAAAAAATATAAGAATCCAGAAGATCTTGCAAATGCTAAAGTCAAAGATGTAGAAAAAATAATTAAATCAATTGGATTTTTTCATGTAAAATCAAAAAGAATTATTGAAGTTTCAAAAATTATACATAAAAAATACAAAGATAAAGTTCCAGAAGATCTTGAAACTTTGGTACAATTACCAGGTGTTGGAAGAAAAACTGCTAATTGTGTTTTAGTATATGCATTTGAAAAACCAGCTATACCAGTAGATATTCATGTTCATAGAATTTCAAACAGATTAGGTTTAGTTGAAACAAAAAATCCAGAAGAAACTGAACAAGAATTAATGAAAAAAATTGATAAAAAATTTTGGATAGATATCAATGATACATTTGTAATGTATGGTCAAAATATCTGTAAACCAATTTCACCAATGTGTGATGTTTGTAAAATTAAAAAAAGTTGTAAATATTATAAAAATCTCAACGCTTCTTAGTCAGATATAACGTTCCAACTAAAATTCCAACTCCCGCTGCTACAACAAACGGAAAGAATGCAAACATGTTTTGTCCTGGATCTCCTGATAAGACTTCAACATGCATTATTCCAGAATTGATTGCAGGAGGATCAGTGCTTCCTTCCATTCCATGAACTGAATATGATTCAACTTCAAATATTCCAATATCCAAATTTGTTACTACTATTCTAGCTCCATTATTTACAGTTAAACCTGCTTTATCTGTGTATGATATGATAGATTTTGCTTGAGGATACCAACCTCTATCTAAATCTCTGTGAATTACAACATATCCTTCATCAGGTGTTTGAACTGCAACCCAAAATTTATGATCAGGAATAGAACCCATTCCTACTTCAATGAATTCATTAGTATTTTCTTTATCGTATATTCGAAAAACTGCATTTCCGTTTGGATTTGCATAAAGTAAATTATTGTCAATTGTTACTTGCCAACTTTTACTATGAAGATTATCAAGTGGAATTATAGGTGCATTTCGTAATACTGTATTGAAATCTTCACCTGGAATTTCCAGATCTTCAAGTATAAGTGATGGATTTACTTGTTCTTGAGCAAATACAGGAGTTATTAAAAATCCAAGAAATACAATTCCTAAAAACAGATACTTCATGAGCTAATGTAAATTTGTTTGAATAAATATCTAATCAACAAAAGGTTTAGGATGATCTAAAATTACTTGTGCAACTTCAGGTCTTAGAATAAATTCAGATGGTGCTTGACCATTTTGAATCATTTCTCGAAGTGCAGTTCCACTAATTTGCTCCTTTACATCATTATCATGCGGACATGCCTTTGGAGTTGTATACGTTAAACATTTCTTACAATAGAAGAAAGGTGGGAAAAATACTGGAGAAATTTCTAATTCAGGGTAATCATCAAAGATTTTTTGTGCAGCCATGGGATCATAGAATTTACCAACGCCAGCATGATCACGTCCAATAATGATATGAGTACAACCATAGTTTTGTCTCATTATTGCATGATGTATTGCTTCTTTTGGTCCAGCATATTTCATTTGTGTATGAAGCGTACCAAGTTGGCATCTGTTTTCAGGATAGTATAATTTTATCATTGTTTCATAGCATTTTACAATTACTTCATCAACAAAATCACCAGATTTTTTCTTACCAATTACAGGATTTACAAAAACACCATCACGTGTTGTAATAGATGTTTTTTGTAACATTTCATGAGCTACATGTGGCGGGTTTCTTGTTTGAAAAGCACAAATTGTTTTCCATCCAGCTTTAGCAAAAGATTCTCTTGTTTGAATAGGTGTTAATCTATTATTTCTAATTTCAGTATCATTTGGTCGTTGAATAAAATCAATTTTTCCACTTACTAGAAAATCTTTCATTGACATTGTATATGCTACACCAGGATGAGATGAATCTGTAGTTCCATACACTCCTTGAGCTGTTTTCTCTTTATCAAAAGTAAATGTTTCATCTACATGTAGTACTGCAATTCCAATATCATCAGGATTTTTTAATAAAACATCTCCTGCATCTTTCATTTTAGAAGCAGTATCTTCATCAACATCAAGTACAATGGGAATTGTCCAGGCTAGATCATTTGCAAGTCTTCCACGAGAGACGACACTTTCAAAGTCCTGTTGTCCCAAGAATCCTTCTAAAGGACTAAAAATTCCATCAGCAATATTTTCTACATCATTTGCTAAATCTTCAGAAATAGTTATTGAAAATAATCCTGTAGTATCCACTTTGGTAATTCTATTAACTAATACTCCACCATGTGCTTTTATTGAATTATTTTCTGACATACTAAGCCTCTATTTATGGTCTATATGAAGGCCACACTCTTTGTTGCCACCTTGTTCCCACCACCATCTTCCTGCACGAATATCTTCACCAGGTTTGATCGCTCTAGTACAAGGTTCACATCCAATACTTGGAAAGCCTTTGTCAAGAAGACTATTGTATGGTAAGTGATTTTTTTTGATATATTCTTGAATTTGTTCCCATGTCCAATCAACAATTGGATTGATTTTCAAAATATCACCATGTCCATGATCCAATTGAAAAATTTTCACATCCTCTCTATTTTTTGTCTGATCTCTTCTTAATCCTGTTATCCATCCATCTAAAGTATTGAGCATTTTATTCATTGGATGAACTTTACGAATTTCACAACATAGTTTTCGATTTTCTACACTTTCATAAAATAGATTCAAGCCCTTTTCTTTTACCATTTCTTCTACTTCTTTAGTGTCAGGAAATAATACTTCGATTGAAATATTGTATTTTTTTCTAACAATATCCATAATATCATAGGTTTCTTGTGGAAGTCTACCAGTATCAAGAGTAAAAAATCGAAAATTTGGATTAATTTTTAACATTATATCCATTACAACAGCATCTTCAGCACCAAAACTAGATGCTTTTGCAACTTTAGGATGTAAATTATCAGATACCCATTGTAAAGCTTCTTCAGTTGTTTTAATTGTTGAATTAAGATTATCTACTTGATCTTGTGTGAATTTTGTCACAATTTCATTTAAAATATTTCTTTTATATTGATTACCCAAAAACTTATGCTAAATTATAAACAAGTAGAATTGAAAAGAGAAAAGATGAATGAAACATCATATGTAGTAGTATTTCCAAGTATATTTTCTAAAAATAAAATACCTCAACTAATTAAAAATATCAAAAAAATTCTCAAAATTAAAAATCAAAAATATAATTCGGTAAAACGTGACGGAGATATTATTTTAATTGATGCAAATGATCCTGTTTTTGCATC
Organism: Candidatus Nitrosomarinus sp.; assembly: GCA_003702465.1. Classification (GTDB taxonomy): domain Archaea; phylum Thermoproteota; class Nitrososphaeria; order Nitrososphaerales; family Nitrosopumilaceae; genus Nitrosopumilus. Next base: position 7,804 of record REGF01000012.1, read on the forward strand.
ATCAGCTATCAATTTGCTTTTTGGTATTGAAAAAATTGCTATTACAAGACAAGTAAAAAATGATTTTCAAAATATAGTTTCAGAAATTACAACTATAGGAGGCAATTTATTATTAAAAGGAGAAAAATTTTTGGTTAGAGTAGAAGGAATATCAAAAGGATTTATTGTTAAAGATGTTGAAATTGCTGCTACATCAAATATTATTGAAAAAAAATCTAATTTAGGAGCTTATCCAGGAACTGATGAAAAATTTGATAAATTACTTTATACCTATTTAACAAAAAATTATGCATACGTTTGCATTTTTACTGATAAAGGTAAAGGTGGAATTCCATATCAATCACAAGAGCAACAAGTAATTTGTGCAGTATTTGATGAGATTTCTGCAATTTCTTGTTATGAAACAATTAAGCAAGGATATGATACAAAAATTATAGTTTGTTATAGACAAGAATCTGAATTAATGAATTTAGCTAAAATGATTAATCAAATAATTCCAAGATTAGTTCAAGATGAAATTAAAATTGAATTTTTTAATTTAAAAATTAATTCAAATGGAAATAAAAATTATTTAATTTACTTAAATTCAATAATAGAAATTCTACTAAGTTTTTCAAACAAAAGAATTTCATTGTCTTTATCACCACTAATTTTTTCTGGAAATTTTATTGATAATGCATTAAATCGTGTGTTTAGTAAAAAGAAAATTCCAATAATACCACTAACTGGTGTAGACAATCAATTATTTTTAGAAGCAAAAGAAATTGGATTAGAACGAAGTATAAAGAAATTAGAAAAAATGATCAGTATTAGATCAAATGATGTGCCTAAAGTTTCAAAAACCGATATAGAATTTGCTTTTAATACAAAAAAAGAAGTTTTTGTTAAATTAGGAGTAAATAATGTTCATGATATTTTGGATTCATTAAATGAAGATCATTGAGAATTTAAACACCATATTTAATTAGAAATTGTGCTCAAAATAGGTGAATTTATCTATCCATGGGGAAGTGGTCATTATTCTCGAATGATGAGATTAAATGATGCATTATCGATAACAATGAAAGACGAATTAGAAGTTCATTTCTCAAGTAAAGATCATGTAATTGAAAAATTATTAAAAAAATTTCCAAATAAAAAAGAAAAAATTCATGAAATTTTAATGCCGACTCCTATTGATGGAAAATTTGGACCAAGTGTTTCAAAATCATTAATGAATATTCTGTTACCAATTTCAAATAATCCATCATTAATTAGACAAATTATTAATTATTTGAGAGAAGAGAGAAAACTCTACAACAAAGAAAAATTTGATTTAGTAATTAATGACGGAGATATGGGATCAAACATTTTAGCAAATAATAGAAATATTCCAAGCTTATTTGTTACAAATCAATTTCGACCAAAATTATATAATTCAAGATCATATCTTTATCCATCATTAATTTTTATTGCAAAACAAATCAATAAAGCAACAAAAATTTTGGTTGCAGATTCACCACCTCCATACACTATGTGTGAATATAATTTAAATTTCATAAAGGAAGCTGAGGATAAAGTAGAATATGTTGGGCATTTTACAAATGGTAAAAAAATTGAAAATAAAGCTAAAACAGATTTAGAAAAATTAGTTGAAAATAATAATTTTGGTTATTGGATGAGAACTGGAAATAAATCTACAAATGATGGAACCGGCCAAAGATACGAAAATGTGTTTAAACAAAACGAAATGAAAAATGAAAAAAGAATTATTTCACATGCAAGAAATGAACCAAACATAGATTCAGTTATAGGAAAAGATGGAAAAAAATATTCAATTTCAGAGGCTTTAGAAAAAAAAATTGATTGGATTCAAATTGATATTGGATTTCTTTCTGAACAAGAGAAAGATACAGTTTTGAATTTATGTAAATATGCAGTAGTTAATGGTTCACATACTGTAATGGGCGAAATTATGGGAGGAAAATTAAAGCCAATTATTGGAATTCCCATATATGATGAGCATACTAACAATATCAAATGGGCACAGGAAAAAAATCTGGGAGTTTTAGCCATCAAAACTAAACATGTGATAGATTCAATTGAAAAAATTAAAGAAAATTATGATAATTATGAGGATAATTTGAAGGATTTTTCCAAAAATTTTGTTCCAAATGGAGCTGAAAACTCAGCAAAAATTGCATCTGAGATTTTAGAAGAAAAGAGATAATAGATTATTTTTTAAAAAATTCTCATCTGGCACGCGGGATTTCGATGGGCGAACGGACCGCAAGGGATGATGAAAAAATCCGCGTGTCAGATAGAAAATCGATCAATCTTGTAGTGCGAACGCTTTTATGGAAAAAATTTGTCAGAATTTCATTGGTTGTTTGTCCTGAATGTACAGCAAGAGCAAAAAAGAAAATTCTAACTAAATACGAAGAAGAAGTTCCTGAAGAAGATAGAGATAGACAAGATCTTTACAAATTATACGATGAAGTTGATATTCCAATGGAAATGGACAAAAATACTAAAAATTTCATTTGTAAAAAATGTGGACTATATGCTACAAGAGAACAAATCTCAGATATCAGATACAAATTAAATCAAAAAGAAAGAACACGTGATGATAAAAGTGATGATTATCTTGAATGGTGGAATAAAAGTAAAAAAGATAAAAATCTAGATAATTAGTGGAATTTAAAATGGCAAAAAAGAAAGATGATATTCCTGATTGGGTAACTGATGAAATTCAAAATGCTAAATTCAAAAAACCTAAAGAATTAAGAATTTCAGGGTATGTTTTAGAATTTTATTATGATGACAACAAAATTGATGTTCAACTATATGATGCACTAGAAGATGGAAGACAAATTGTTACAATGGATGTATCAAAAAAGATTAAGATAAAAGAATTAGAAAAAGGAGTCGTTTACGAATTTACTTTTGATCAACATAAGGCTCCATTAAGTAAAAAAGTTTCAGAATATTTAGAAAAAGAAAAAGAGATCGAAATGAGTGCAATTTATCAATTTGATTTAAAATCAATTGAATTAATTGATGAAGGTGGATCAAGTGAATCCTCCGAAGACGATATGGAATAACTAAATTAGTTATTTTTAGTATAATCTAATTGTTTTTTGAAAGATTTTCCTAAGATAGGGTTAATAAAATATGGAAACGTATGTTTCATCCAAACTGCACCACGAACTACCGATGGAACAATAATTTCAAGCCTTGATGAATTTGCAGCTTTTAAAATTGCTTTTGCAACGGTTGTAGGATTAAGAGAAGTTGGAGAGTATTTTGGCATTTTTTCAAATGATGGATGTTCAAAAAATTCAGTTTTGACCATTATAGGACTAACTACAGTTATTCCAACTCCTGTACCACTTAATTCATGTTTAAGACCTTCTGAAAAACCCAACATTGCAAATTTTGAAGCACAGTATGATGCGATTCCAGGTAATCCAAAACTTGCAGCTACAGATGCAACATTAACAATATGTCCAGATTTTTTTTGAATCATTAATGGTAGAAATTTTTTAACACAATACATCATACCGAAATAATTTGTTTCCATCTGAGATTGTATTTCATCTATTGATAAATCTGAAACAGAACCATAAATTGCAAAACCTGCATTATTTACTAAAATATCAACAGAATTAAATTTTTGAATTACTTCTTTTGACATAATTTCTACTTGCTCTTTTTTTGAAATATCACATTCACAAATCAATGTAGTAACATCAAATTTTTTTAATTCTTGTTCTACTTCTTCAAGTTTATTTCTTCTTCGTGCAACTAAAATTATAGTTGAACCATGTCTTGCAAATTCAATTGCAGTTTGTTTACCAATTCCTGATGATCCTCCAGTGATTAAAACTACTTTATTTTTAAAATCCACAAATAAAAAAAATTGTTTAATGATAAAGTGGTTTCTATTTATTTTCTGTTTTTGGAATTTTACTTAAGGCTAATTTAACTAATAATAGCCAGGTAATTGCAATTGGAACATAATATGTTGCAATTCTCCATCCAATTACTGCATCCCAACCTAATATTCCTTCAGTGATAGTAAAATCAAATGGATTAAGATTATTCAAATAGGCTATAATACCAAATTCAGCTAAACCTGAACCGCCAATTGTGATAGGTAAATTACCAATTGCATTTGCACCCATTACTGCCATTATTGATTCAAATGGATTTATGATTAAACCAGTTCCAATAGCAATTATCATAAATGAAATTCCGTAAAAAGACCAAGATGCAATTGAAACTAAGAATGAAATTGTAAAGATTTTTTTAGATTCTGGTCTTTTGAAATTTTCTCTTATGATTGAACATGTTTCTTCCATCCAGTCATTTGCTTGATTAACAATTTTTGTACCCTTTTGTTTTGCTAATTTTTTAATAAGTAATTGTAAACCATTTGGAATTTGGAATGTATGTTTAGAAGATAACATAAACATTACCATCCATAATGTGGTAATTGAGATACTAGTAGCTAAAATAACGATTCCAACAACATAAGCACCATTCAATAACGCAATTACTCCTGCTATCATTGACAAAATACCTGCTGCAAGGACTTCAGTTACAATATCAACAAGTGCAATCCATGTAGCTCTTGAAAGTTCTATTCCTTTTTTCTTTAAGTAATAAATCACAACAAATTCTGCACCAATAAACATAGGTGTTGTAAATTTAATGAATTCACTACCTACTCGTACACCAACTAATTTTAGAAATGAATCAGTATTGCCTAGATATTTTTTTGTGATATATGCAAATTTCACACCTTGCAAAACTAATTTTATCATCATGGCAATAACTGCACCAACAAATGGAAATACGCCTATTGCGAGAATATCTTCTGGTTTAATATCAAACTGAATAGCAATTAGAATAATTGGGATTAAAGTAACAGGTATAGCTACTATTCTCCAGTTCATTTGATATTTTTTTTAAGGAATCAAATATGAAAGTTGATAAAAATAGTAGCAAATCTTCGTGCCTAATTCTAGGCTCAAAAAATTTTTGATTAAATCTAGTTTGAAATATAAGCAAAGAAAAGAAATCGACACAGATTGAAAACAATTTTTGTTACTGGGACAGCTGGTTCGGGAAAATCATCACTTGTGGCAAAATTATATGAATATTATACGAGAAATGGGGCTTTTTGTGCAATATTAAATTTAGATCCTGGTGTTGAAAGTATGCCCTACAATTGTGATGTAGATGTTAGAGATTATGTAGATTATGTTTCAATTATGCAAGAATATAATCTTGGACCAAATGGAGGATTGGTTATGGCAAATGATTTGATTGCATCAAAGATTGATGAAATTCAAAATGATGTGAATAATATCAATCCTGATTATCTTATTGTTGACACCCCAGGACAAATTGAATTATTTGCATATCGTTCTAGTGGTAGATTCATAATAGATCAAATAACATCTGACGAAAAAGCAAGTATTTTTCTTTTTGATGGATCAATTATCACTACACCAGTAAATTTTGTATCAATTGCACTTCTTGCAACATCAATCAGATTACGACTTAATTTACCGACAGTAAATGCAATTACAAAAACAGATGTAATCGATACTAAATTAAATGATATTTTACAATGGTCAACGAGTATGAATACATTAGAAAATGCAATATCCAATGATACAGATGGTGAAACATATTCATTAACTACAAGTATTCTACGAGGATTGAATCTTAGTGAATATGAACAAGGATTAATTCCAATTTCTAATCTAACTGGAGATGGAATTGTAAATCTTGAGACTGCATTAAGCAGAATTCTTAATTTAGGTGAGGAGGTAGAAGATTAATTGGTATCAAAAATTACAGTTAAAGCACCATCATCTACGGCTAATTTAGGTCCAGGATTTGATACATTTGGTTTAGCTATAGATGCATTTTATGATAAAGTTACACTCACAAAAACAAAAAAAGGAATTAGCATAATTACAGATGACAATATTCCTACGAATCCAGAAAATAACACAGCTGGATTAGTTGTAAAAAATATGAAAAAGAAATTTAAAATTAAAAATGGAATTGAGATTCAAATCAAAAAAGGAATTCCAGCAGGATTTGGAATGGGAAGTAGTGCTGGATCTGCAGCTGCAACTGCTGTAGCATTTGACAAATTATTCAATCTAAAATTAAGCTCAAATCAATTAGTAGAATTTGCAGGATTTGGTGAAAAAGCCAGTGCAGGAACAATTCATTATGATAATGTTGCAGCATCAGTTTTAGGAGGATTTGTAATAGTTAAAACAAATCCATTAAATGTAATTTCTATTAATTCACCAACCGATCTAAGAATGTGTGTTGCTGTTCCAAAAATTGATGTTCCAAAAAAGAAAACTAAAGTTTCAAGAGGAGTTATTCCTGAAAAAGTGAAATTAGTAGATTCAGTACAAAATTTAGCAAATGCATCTTCAATAGTTGCAGGATTTATGAAGAAAGATTCAGAATTAATTGGAAATTCAATTCAAGATGTCATTGTAGAACCTGCAAGACAACATATGATTCCAGGGTATGAAAAAGTGAAGCAAAATGCACTAAAAGCAGGTGCATTTGGTGTTACAATTAGTGGTGCAGGTCCATCTGTAATAGCATTTTCAAAAAGTTCATTTGATTTGAAGAAAATTTGCTCTGCAATGTCTAAGGGATTTAAATCAAAAAATATCGATTGTCAAACAATTATTTGTAAACCAAGTAAGGGTGCAATACATCAAAAAAAATAATCAAGTGAGAAAATATGAAAAAAGCAGTTATTGTGTTTAGTGGAGGAGTGGATTCAGTATGTGTTGCGTCATTATTAAAATCAAAATATGAGTTATATGGAATTACATTTTCATATGGTCAAAAAGCAAATATGGAAATTAAGGCTGCTAAATCTTTTGCAAAAAAACTTCATTTAAAGGAGCACAAAATTATTGATATAGATTTTATGAAAAATCTTTATGGGAATTCAAATGTTTTAACCAGTAAAAAAAGAAAAATTCCTACAAAATTTGAATATTCAATTGTTGTTCCAATTAGAAATGCAGTATTTCTTTCAATAGCATCTGCATGGGCCTTTACACTTAATGCATCTTTAGTAGTATATGGTGCACATACTGGTGATACAAATTATCCAGATTGTCGTCCAAAATTTGCAAAAAAATTAGAAAATGCATTTAATGAAGGAGAAATAGATGGAATAAATTCAAAATTACGAAAAAATATTGAAATTTGGTCACCGTATAGAAAGGGATTATCAAAAAGTGATTTGTTAAAATCAGGTTTAAAGAATTTAGGTGATTCAATTTTTAAAACTTGGAGTTGTTATGCAAATAAGAAATTCCATTGTGGAATTTGTGAATCTTGTAATAATAGAAAAATTGCTTTTGAAAAAGCAGGAATTAAAGATAAAACAAAATATCTAAAATAATTAAATTATCTTAGAATTTTCTTTTTTAGAATTAGATGTCTAATTATCACATACCAAACCAAAAAGAAGGATGCGAAAATTCCAGTAATCATATAATTATGTTGTTCTGGAGTTAAACCTTCAAATGTATTAGTTATGGAAACTGCTGAGAAAAATGCAACCACAATAAGAATTACACATTCAGCTGCATACCAGATCCAATGTGGAAATGATTCTTTTGGAATGTGGACATATGGATTTGCTTTTCCCATATTGATGGTGAAAAATATTGATTATTTAATTTTTGAGATATTTAAAAAGATGAATCTGATGAGCGTTTTCTAATTAGTGCCAAAATACCCTCTTTTTCTTCTTTATTTTCATAAATTCCTCTAAATGCTGAGGAAGAGAGAGTTGCATCATTTCTTACTCCACGCATCTTCATGCAGAGATGCTCTGCATCAGCAAAAACTGCAACGCCTTTAACTCCTTGAGCATACAACTCATCTGCAATGTTTTTAGTTACACGTTCTTGAATTTGCAATCTTTTTGAGTATTTCTCAACTAATCTAACTAATTTTGATATTCCAAAAACTCTACCATTAGGAGAATAAGCAATGTGAATTTTACCATAAAATGGTAACATGTGATGTTCACACATTGAATAAAACTGAATATCTCGTGCAATCACTACATCTGAATCTTCTGAAAATTGAACAGATAATTCAGAATCTGAATCATAACCACCAAAAATTTCTTTATACATACTTGCAATTCTTTTAGGGGTTTCTCTTAATCCCTCACGTGTTGGATCCTCTCCTACTTCAATGATTAGTTCTCTTACAAGTTTTTTTACGCGTTCTTCGTCCAATTTGTAATTTTATGCATTTTTTCTAGTATTTGAACCTAATCTGGTTTTTAGGCAGGTGCTAAGGCTATGGTGCTCCAATGAATTTATGCAATTGAGGAACCACCTTTACATCAACATAAAATGGAAATACAATATCATACAAATTGAGTAGTAAGTCAAGGGGAGGTTCAGAAATTCCATATGTGGGTTGAATTACAAATCCATGAATGTTATCTTTGGAGATAATTTTGAAAATATCTCCAACTAATTTTTTGAATTCAGTTGGTTGAGTTTTAGAGCTTACAACAATTTTGATAAAAGTTGTTTTTTTAGAATTGACAGAAGATTCAAGACATTTCATTGTATGAGAGATTAATTTTTCATAATGTTCTGAATCTACAAAATCAGAATCTTTTGTTTTGAATTCAATTTTTACAATATCAATAAAAGGTAAAACATGATTAAAACGATCTATATCAAAACATGATGATTCCAAGTATGTAGGAATTTTTTTCATCTGAATATGTTTTGCCAATTCAGCTACAGCTTGATGTTGAATTAGAGGATCTCCACCAGTAAAATTTACTTTGTAAGTTTGGTTTTGTAAATTTGAATCAATTAATTTTGTTGCTTCATCAATTGAATATTCTGTACCAGAATCAAGTGGTAATGATTCTTTTGTATCACAATAAAAACATGTGAAAGGACATCCTGCTAGTCTTACAAAAAGAGTTTTTGTTCCATAAAGAATACCTTCTCCTTCAACTGATGTGAATATTTCAAATAATCTTACTTTCAAGTAATAGTACTAATTTATTTTCATTATTTATTTAATGAGTTTAATCTATACAATTTTTGGTTCTTTTGTATAAAATAATCCTGAAATAAAGAACACTACGCCTAAAATCCCAATGGTACTACCGATTAATTCAATTTGACTTTGTAATTCTCCTTCCATTGGAGACCATAACCAAGCCATTAAAGCACCAACTACAATCATGGGAATACCCACTCCTACAATAATTGATTTTGAGACCATGTTGGAACTCTTTAGAAAATGTATATGAAGCTTATGTTATCTTGACTGAAATTCCAATATTTTTAAGAACCACTTTTAATTCAGAATAGACTGTTTTTGCGTCATTAATTTGATTTTTTGAAAGTAATTCTCTAATTTCAAGAATTAATTCATTTGCCCTATCAATTTCAATTTCATCTCTACCTAGATCTTTTGCTTGCATTAATTTTTGATCAATTTGAACTAGGAATTTCTCAAAGAAATTTTTGATAGAATTAGATTGTTTTTCAGCCATAGAATTACGTATTTCGTTTTTGATAGATTTTATGAGATCCTTTAATTTATCGATATTTTTAGAAGAATCTTCATTTGCATTGATTTGATTACGTATTTCTTGAATTAGTGAGTATGCTGTAGTGAAATTATTACCATTCTGTTCGATTTTATGCTTATTAGAAATTGATTCTAAAGTTTTTACATATTTTTCTAATCTATCAAGTTTAGATTCCAAGTTTTGATTAGACTTTTGTGATACACTGACTACAATGACCTTTTCTGAAGATTGTGAAATAATTCTAGAAATTTGCATAAATGAGTTCATTGCTAAAAGGAAATCTTGTTTAGCTTTTTCAATATCATTATTTGATAATGATTTATCTAATGATTCAACTGCTCTATGACCTTTTTCATATAAAATATTGATATTATTTGGTATTTCATTTTGATATTTTTTATCTAATTGATTTACAATTTGTTTATCTGCTTGTGTAGCTATACGCAAGAGTATACTTGGATCGTTTTGTCCATATGCTTGATTAGCTAGTGATGGAGAAATTGTACCAAAAATTAAAACAATTATTGCAAATAAGGCTAATTTTTTCAATTATCTTCCTCCATATCCTTGCGTAATTTTACCAAATTTTGTAAATCTTTCTTTTCTATTTCAATAATACCCTCACGTTCTAATCGTTTTACTGCACGCCACATTGTAGTTCTAGGTTGTAAGAATTTTTTTCGTAATTCACTTTCAAGAACTTCACCGTTATTATCAAAAATAAATTTGACTAATTCCTTATCATCTTCTCTTAAATCAGGTTTTAATTTGAAAATTGTTTCAAGATCTAAAATATTATTTTTTTGAACTGTTAGAGTCTTTTCAATAATTTGCTCATCTATTTTTTTATTATTTTTTTGTCTATTTCTAGCAATTACTACAATAGAAACTAAAGCAATTGCAATAATTCCACCAGCTATTCCAGCAATAATTGTATTCAAAGAATTATTTTCTTTATTTTTTATTTCTTCACTTGGAGTTGAAATTGAATTAGTGCTAAAAAAATAATCTATCTCAGTTGAACCTGAAGAAAGTGTTAATTGATTTTGTTCATTGACAATTTCCATATTCAATGGAAGATTAGTCATTCCAACAATTGCAGAATTTTTTGGTAATAGTAATGTGAAATCAGATGGGGAATCTAAAGAAAATGTCCATAATCTACCTTGTTTTGAAACTAAATCGTGAATATCATATTCCATAGTAATTACAGATGATCCAAAAGTTTCGATTATAGCTGTATCATCTATAATATCAAAATCTAATAGGAATCCATCATCACCTATTACAACTAAATTATCAACAGTGTTTCCAAAAAGATTTACTTCATAATCAGTTAAGAATGGATCAACATCAATTTCTGCTGAGATGTGTGTAGAACCATCTGGATAAATTATCAGATCAAGATC
>REGF01000080.1 GCA_003702465.1 Candidatus Nitrosomarinus sp.
CACAGTAGACTTTTGTAGTATTAGAATTTGAGAATTTTTTCACAATGATTAACTAAAATAATTGCTTATAAAGATCATGTTGAAAATCAACTAAGAATTAGAGATAATGCATTCGCATATGTACAGTTAGTTCAACTTGATATTGAGTTACAAATCCACAGTGAGTACATGAAAAGAGTTGACTTTGCTGGGATTTTGACTGACTTTGTAATACTTTACCAGTTACAGATTTGATATAGATCAAATCATTATTAGAAATTACAGCAAAGTTTGAACCCTCTTCAATAAAATCAAAATATTCCTTTATAGCTGAAATTACCAATTCAACATCAATAAATCCATCATCCAAAGTGGATAATGTGAATTGATGATTTTTTAAAGTAGGAATTGCTTCCACTTTATCGGCAACATAAACAACTAATTCATTTTGAATTGAAGTCACATCAGCACAATCAACTGTAAGCATGAAATTCTAGAGATTAATGAATATTTTAGTTTAACACTAATTTGAAAATGATATTAATACATTAAAAATAGAAGTGAAGGTATGGGAAATTCTGAAACTTTTGGAGTTCAAAAAGGTCATGGAGAAGAAATCATTGAATGGTTAAACGAACAATCAAAATCCCATAAAGGCAAACTAGAAGCCAGATTATACGGATATACAGTAACAACAAAAAATTTTGGAGAGTTTGAAATGTTTTCATGGATTGGTGATGTTCAAATTGCAAGAAAATTAATTATTAAAGCAAGTAAAAAATTCAAAATCAGAATTATAGAAGGAGGATACAAACCTAAAGAAAAAGTGTTTAAAATGAAAAAATTTGATTATGCCAAAGTCAAAAAAGGAGATAAAACAGTAGGTCAATTAGAATTTGTAGTGTCAAGATTTGGAAATGCACAATGGGAAATTCAAAATGAGGAACGACATTAAAGATTCAGAGAGGATAAAATGAAAATAGGAATTATAGGAATAGGAATGCTAGGAGAAGCAGTTGCACAAAATCTATTGAATTTAGGTTTTGATGTATCAGTATACAACAGAACAAAAGAAAAAGCAGCCGAAGTTGAAAAAAATGGAGCAACAGTAATGAATTCACCAAAAGCAGTGGCAGATAATTCGGAATTAATAATAATTATTGTTAAAGATGCAAGTGCAGTTAAGGAAGTATCATTTGGAAAAAATGGAATCACAGAATCAGAGAATAAAAAATTAATTGTTGCAGATATGAGTACAATTGAACCATCAGAGTCAAGAGAGATTGCAGATAAGTTTGAACAAAAACAAATTCAAAAATTAGAAATCCCAGTTATGGGAGGTCCAAATGTTGCAATTTCAGGAAAATTAGTAATGATGGCATCTGGGCCAAAAAATAGTTTTGACCAATGTAAAACAATTTTTGAAAAAATTGCTAACAAAGTATTTTTTCTAGGAACCCAAGGGACAGCAAATTCAATCAAATTAGCTATGAATTTACAAATTACAATGTTAGCATTGTCCTTATCTGAAGGAATTACATTAGTCGAAAAATCAGAAGTAGATCCAAAAATCTTTTTAGAAGTTCTTAATTCAACGTATTTCAAAACAGGAATGAGTGAAAATAAAGCATTTAAGATGATTGATGGGGATTATGATGCAACTTTCACATTATCAAATTTGAAAAAAGACATATCAACAATGATTTCCACGTCAAAAAAATTGGGTATAGAATTACCAATGATAATGAAAGCTGAGAAAATATATGAAAATGCAATTAAAGAAGGACTAGGAAATAATGATTATACAGGAATTATAGAATATATCAAAAAAATCAATAAAGCATAGAATTAAGCTGATAACTTATTTTTTTGAAGATATTTCCTATAAGATAAACCAAAAACCAACATTGCAATTCCAGTCAATCCACTCCACATGATAAACGAAGTAAGATCAAATTCAGACATACTTTAGAAATAATCTTGAAACATCTAAAGTTTAGGATCAATCTTAGAAATTTCAAAATCACTCATGAAATTATGATGAAACATCTAAATAGATTTGAGATTGAGATATTTTATGCCTGAATTTAGATGCGAAGATTGTGGAAAACGCCTATTTCATGAAAATGAAACTACTTTAGAGGTTGAAAAAACAATTCATTCAAAGTTTTGCAGGAAAATTAAAGGAGAAACTCATAGTTTTACACATAGAGATCCAGCACATATGGAAACATTTGACATAGAAAGAGAAAATGATTCAACAGGCGAACCAGTATTAAAAAAATAATTGATTAACCTAAAATTATATCCTAGATAATTACCACGGAATTTAATTGAATATGGAATACGATTATGATTTAGTGGTAGTTGGAGGAGGGCCAGCTGGTTCATCAGCAGCATTTACAGCTGCACAAACAGGAATCAAAGTTGCATTAATTGAAAAAGAAAATTCAATTGCTGAAACAGTTAGAACAAGCGGAGTTACATGGATTAAAAGTATTAAAGAATTCAACATACCTGAAGATTGTTATCATCCAATCAAAAATTTCTCATTTGCATCACCAAATAATGAAGTTACCATTAGCGATTCAATTCCCACGGCAGCAGTATTAGATGTAAGAAAAACATATCGATGGTTATCAGAAGAAGCAAGGAAATTGGGTGCAGATATTTTTGTGAAAACCAACATCAATGAGGTGATTAAAGATGATAACCAAAACATCATAGGGGTAAAAGGAACAGGTCCAGAAGGAAAAATTACATTTAATTCAAAAGTTGTAATAGATGCAACAGGATTCACATCAACAATTTCTAAAACAATGGGATATGTTACACAATGGGAAAGATTTGGTGCAGGTGCAGAATATGAAGCCGAAGTTGAAAATGTAGACCCAGACACATGGTGGTTAATGGTAGGCCAAGAATATACTCCTGCAGGATATGCATGGATTTTCCCATTAGGAAAAAACATTGTTAGAATTGGGGTAGGTGTAGGAAAACCAGAATCAAATATTGATCCAACTCAAAGACTAAAAGAAATAATAGAAAAAAAATTAGGTCCAATAAAAAAACTAGGAAAAATTACACCAATAGAATTTCATTATGGATTAATTCCAAATGACGGGTTGTCAAGAAAAACAGTTTATAATAATTTGATACTGGTTGGAGACACTGCAGGTCAAGCTAATCCACTAGTTTTAGAAGGAATCAGATATGCAATAAGATTTGGCAGAGTTGCAGGAAAAGTTGCAGCTGATGCAATCAAAAATAAAAAAACAGATGAGAAGGCACTTTACCCATATGAAGAAAATTGGAGAAATGCAATTGAAACAAAAATTAATTCAGCAGGTAAAGTTCAAGATAGATGGATTAAATTATCAGATGAAGAATGGGATAAAGAACTAGACATTATTAAAGAATTAAAAACTGAAGAATTTTTGGATTTTATCAAGGCAGATTTTGGTTTATCAAACATGGTGAAATTGGCTATGAGTCATCCCAAATTGGCAGTGAGGCAATTATTTAATTTAGTCAAATCAAAACAGTAGAAAAAATCATGCACTAGCAACTAATGGTAAATAGATGCTAGGCATGATTTTAGGCACAGATACTGTATGGTCGATTGGCTTGGACATACATAACGAATGAAATTGCTCAGTAGTCATTGTATGGCAACATTTGCAGATCATTACTACATTTTTGAAGCAATGGGAGCATTTTTTTGCTTCAATTAATTTTCCTCCACAATGTCTACATGATTCATCAGGCAATTTCTTTTCAAAATTATTCATTAAAAATTAGTTATAAAGAGGACGTAGAATTTATTCGAATAAATCATCAGTATTAAGAAAGTTATAATTGAATTAAAAAAGTAAATTAGACATGGACAAGGTTAGTAAAAAATTTGACGAGTGGGCAATTAATGGAAAAGCAGAATCCATGGAAAAAGGACATGGAAAAAATGTTTTAAAATTCTTAAAAAAAATTTCATTTGATCAACCATTTGCTTTTTTGGATGTAGGATGTGGAAATGGATGGGTTATCAGATACATTACAGATTTTCCAACATGTAAAAAAGCTGTAGGGATAGATAAAAGTAAAAAAATGATCATTCAAGCAAATAAAAAAATTAAAAACAACAAAGAGAGTTTCATTCATACAGATATAGAATCATGGAAACATAGAGGAAAATTTGATTTTATTTTTGCAATGGAATCAATTTATTATTCAAATTCAATGGAAAAAGCAATTAAAAAAATATACAAATTATTAAAACCAGGAGGAAAATTTTTCTGTGGAACTGATTTCTATACAGAAAATAAAGATACAGTAAAATGGGCAAAAATGATGAAAGTTCAAATGCATTTACATTCAAAAAAAGAATGGAAAGAATTTTTTAAAAATGCGGGATTTTCAGTTCAAACAAAACAAATCAAAGATTTGAAAGGGAATGAAAAATGGAAAAGAGAAATGGGGACATTGTTCATTATAGGCACAAAACCAATTAAGTAATATTCAAA
>REGF01000013.1:0-1118 GCA_003702465.1 Candidatus Nitrosomarinus sp.
ATCCTAAATTCACCATATCTTCAATAGCATGTATGGCATCTTCTTCAGTTTTAAGATCATAAGTTTTTGATATCGGTAAATCTTTTGGATGAAAATCCATAATTTGTATAAAATTTAATCACTAATATTTTTTAAAATAACGTATTTGCGATCAATATTGGTTAATTTTCTTAACCGAAAAGTCAAATCATAATCATATTAACAACTTAATCCAATCCATTTTTTTAGAAAATCATTGGCATCCTTAGAAAAAACAGTAATAGAATTACGTCAAAAGAAAAAAGAAGCAACAAAATTAAAACAACAAGCTGAAGAAGAACTTAAACAACTTCAATTAGCAGAAAAACGTTCTGCAACAGGTTTACAAAAAATGATTAAAAAAATTGAATCTGAAAAGGAAGATGTTTCAGATGTCTCAGAAAATCTAACTAGAAAAAATGCTCAGGTAGAAAGCATTCAAAGATTAGTATCAAGTGCTGAAGAGAGGGTAAATAGTGAAAAAGAAGCAATTGAACGAACAGAACAAGAATTAGAATTTGCTGAAACACCTGAAGAAAAACAAAATGCTGAGGCTAGATTACGCTCATTAAATGACCATGTTCAAGAATTAATCTCAGAAATTAAGAACCGCCAAAAAACACTGAAAAAAATAACTGGCGAAGTCTCAAGTTTTGATGAAATCAAATCAAAAATAACCACACAAATTAAAAAACAAACCAAATCAAAACCGTCATTTCGTAGCACTATTACCTCAAGTCACAAAAATGCAGCAAAAGTTGTTAGGGAAATTGAAAAAAGAACCAAATCTGAAGAAAGAATAACTAAAGCATTAGACAATGCATCTAAAAAATTAAAAGAGTATCTGGCAAAAAAACGTGCAGCTGCTAAGAAAAAACCAGCAAAGAAAAAACCAGCAAAGAAAAAACCAGCAAAGAAAAAACCAGCAAAGAAAAAACCAGCAAAGAAAAAACCAGCAAAGAAAAAACCAGCAAAGAAAACAGCTGCTAAGAAAAAACCAGCAAAGAAAACAGCTGCTAAGAAAAAACCAGCAAAGAAAACAGCTGCTAAGAAAAAACCAGCAAAGAAAACAGCTGCTAAGAAAAAACCAGCAAAGAAAA
>REGF01000013.1:1128-18347 GCA_003702465.1 Candidatus Nitrosomarinus sp.
AAGAAAACAGCTGCTAAGAAAAAACCAGCAAAGAAAACAGCTGCTAAGAAAAAACCAGCAAAGAAAACAGCTGCTAAGAAAAAACCAGCAAAGAAAACAGCTGCTAAGAAAAAACCAGCAAAGAAAACAGCTGCTAAGAAAAAACCAGCAAAGAAAAGACGTTAGTAAATTTTTTCAAATTTTTAATGAATTATTAACCTCTCAAATGTTTAATTTTTAAAATGAATAAGCGCGGACCTCTAGTTTCTTTTTTTGGTTTTTCTTTAATTTTAATTTCATTAATTCTTGCTGTGTCCTCTGTTCCATCAGAACTTCCAAAATCTGAATCCTTTTTGATATCTTCTCTCTTTGAAGATATGTTTGATCATGTTTCTGAACCCTTTAAAATCGTGCCTGGAAATGTAATCTACACATCTTTTAGTACCTATGATTCCGATATTCCTTTGTTATGGGGAATTCAAATCTTAAATTATCAAAATGGTGATGAATTATCTGTAAAAATTTCAAACATCTTTGGAGATTCTTATGGTGAATATATTCAATCTGATTCTGTTTATTTTGAAACAGTTTTTGTTGAGCAATCTGACACATTAAATTTTGAAATTGAAAATATTGGTTTTAAAGATGTGGAGTTTGTAATAATGTTTGCCGAAGATCCTGAAAATTCTGAATCTCTTAGAAATCCCAATTCCCCTATTGCTGAAATGATTGTTCCTTTGATTGTTTCTGGAATTTTATTAATTGTTGGAATTATTGTTATCATAGTTGGAATAATACTAATTTTATTTGATCTAAAAAATAATTTTAAAAATAAAAAAAATTTCTAAGGATTAACAGTCATCTTACCAAATTTTCCTTTGGTTAAAGATACTTCTCCTCTAAACTCATTTGTGTATCCGTTTTCAATGACAACTTTGTCACCGACATTAACAGCTTTAATGTCGTCTCCCCACAATGTAAGTTTCATTTGATTTTCTTCTGTTCCGTCTCCGTTAGCTATTGTTGCATCGCAGACATCAACTGTTCCTCCTGTTTTAAGATTAACAGTTCTTGGTTCTCCTTTGCCAATAACTTCGGCTTCAACATTAACTCCGCTTCGCATTTTTTTTGCTTCGGAAATTGGTATTGATTCTGACATGTGATTTTCAATAACCTTTTCGATTATAAGCTTTGTTAAAAAATTTGTAAAATTATAGATCAGATTGTCAAATAGCAATTGAGAAATATCGGAAAAATCTAGTACCGTTGCAGAGGTATCGAAGCCCGGTCAACCGAGAGGGACTCAAGATCTCTATAATATAGGAAATCCCTTCTCTTAGGAGTTCGTGGGTTCAAATCCCACCCTCTGCACTATAATTTATCTAAAATTTTAAAAATTATGCAACAATTGTCTTGATTTTTGTGACTGAATGATTTGATATACTCTTGTGCATGTCTGCTAATTCGTTGTCTTTGAAAGTTAGATTACATCTAAAGCATTTCCAAACAACCTCTGACATGCTTATATAAACTCACAAATTGCTTATAAAGATATTGCATGATTGATCCTATTTCTTGTAAAACATGATCATTGTTTGTCAAAACATGAAAATTTTTGATATTTTTTAAAATTTATCCAATTATTTACTGACTAAATCTAGATCCAAGGGTTTAGAAACAAAATACTAGTATAGATATTGAAGAAAATGGATATTTTTGAACTATTTGGAGAGTATTCTTATTTTGGAATTTTTCTTGTTTTGATTGGTGTAAATGCATCTCCTATCTTGATGCCGCCTAGTTGGATTGTTTTGACATCGTTCTATCTTCTTGATCCAACTTTGAATATTGTAATTCTTGCAGCAGTTGGTGCAACTGGTGCAACGATTGGCAGATTTTTTTTGAAAAGAATTAGTGGATTGTTTAGAAAATTTGTTGGTAAAGAACAAAAATCAAATTTAGATATTATTGGAGATTATCTAAATAAAAAAAAGTATGGGTATTTACTAGCATCATTTTTGTTTGGTGCAACTCCACTACCCAGTAATATTTTATTCATAACTTATGGATTAATGCGTGCAAAAAGTATTGGTATCTACATTGGATTTTGGTTTGGTAGAACTATTTCTTATATTGTAATGATCTATTTTGGAAATGCTGTATTAAGACCATTCTTGGAAATCTTTGAAGATCGTCTAATTGGAATTTTATTAATTGATGGTGCTGGTATTGGGTTAATTGTTTTATTTGCCTGTATCAATTGGACTGTCTTAATCACTCAAAGAAAAATTAAATTTGTTAAACCAAAAATTTGGAGATTGTAAATGAAAGAATTAGAATTGATAAAAAATGAAGTGATTGGAATAATGGATAATGATCCTGCTCATGATTTTGAACATATTATGAGAGTTTATCACAACGCAGAAAAAATTGCTAAAAAAGAGAAGGCAAACCAAAAATTAGTTCTTGCTGCAGCCTTGTTACATGATATTGTCTCGTATCCAAAATCAAGTAAACTTTCAAAATTTTCTTCAATTGAGAGTGCCAAAAAATCAAAATCTATCTTAAAAAAATATAATTTTTCAAATGAAGACATTTCTATTATTTCTGATGCAATTGAAGACCATAGTTTTTCTCAAAATAAAATTCCTAGAACTATTGAAGGGCAAATTTTACAGGATGCAGATAGACTAGATGCTTTAGGTGCAATAGGAATTGCAAGAGTTTTTGCTACTAGTGGTTCTTTGAATCGACCATTTTACAAAATTGATGATCCTTTTTGTGATGAAAGAACTCCTGATGATAATCGTTGGGCAATTGATCATTTTTTTAATAAATTATTAAAATTAGAGTCCTTGATGAATACAAAATCTGGTAAAATTGAAGCTAAAAAAAGAACTAAAGTTTTGAAAATTTTTCTACAACAATTTAAAAGTGAAATTTAACCATAATCGACGTATCTTTCATATCTTTTTTCAATTTCTTTATTTTCTCCAGAAATAATTTTTTCATATTCTTGTTTTTTTCTAAATTCAATGTATTTTCTAATTGCCTCAAAATCTTCTTCTTTTGGATAAATTTCAAAAATTGGTTCCATCATTTTTAGATATTCTAACGTTTTTTCTCTAAATTCTTCTCTTGTTGGTTTTTTGATTCCTTGCATTCGAAACCATACTGCTGTCCAACTTGCACCAACAACATGTGGCAATAAGTCAAAGGCTCTTTCTATTTCAAAACGTTCATCGTTTCTCATGATTCTTGTAGGAATCTTGAGGCTGATTTTGCAAAATACGTTACTATCATATCTGCTCCTGCTCTTTTAATTGAATGAAGAATTTCTAATGTAATGTCTTTTTCATTTACATATCCTAATTGTGATGCTGCTTTGACTAATGCATATTCTCCTGAAACACTATAAGCTGATACTGGTACGTTGTATTTTCTTCTGGTTTCTGCAATTAAATCCAAATATGATAATGCTGGTTTGATCATTACTATGTCTCCTCCTCATCAATGTCCGTTTCTACTTCCATCATTGCTTCTCTTGCATTTGTAAAAGGAACTTGGTACGTTTTTCTATCTCCAAATTTTGGTGCACATTCTGCAGCATCCCTAAATGGTGAATAAAAGTTTGAACGATGTTTTGCTGAGTGTGACATTATTGAAACATCTGTAAATCCCTCATTGTCCAATGCTTTTCTAATTGCAGCAACTTGTCCATCCATCATTGCTGATGGTGAAACTGTATCTACCCCTGCCTTAGCTTGACTAACAGCAATTTTTGCAAGTGTTTCTAAACTGACATCGTTATCTATTTTATCGCCATGGATGATTCCACAATGACCTGTGGATGTAAATTGACATAAACAAACATCTGCCATAATTACAATTTTATCTCCAAACTCTTTTCTTATCTGAGTAATTGCTTTTTGAACAATTCCTTCATCATCAAATGCTGAGCTTCCTGCTTCATCTTTTTGTGTTGGAATTCCAAATAACATAATTGCAGGGATTCCTAAATTGATTATTTCTCTAACTTCTTGATTTACTTCTTCTAATGGTAATCTCTCAATTTCTGACATTGATTCTACTTTAATTCTACTTTTGAGATCCTCTTGAACAAATACTGGACAAATGAAATCTTTTGGTGTTAATGTTGTTTCTTGAACTAATTCTCTCATTTTTTCTGAAATTCGTAATCTTCTGAGACGTTTAGTTGGAAATGACATATCTGAAATTAATTCTGGCTAAAATATAATCCTAGTCAGCCTGATTTTGTTTTTTATAGTCAAAAAGTCTAGTTGCTAATTCTAATACATCTGGCTGTCCTTGCTCTGATGCTTTTCTAATATTGTTCATTGGAGTTGATACTATGCTTTCAACTACAGCTTTTGTCAATTCTTCAATAATTTTGATTTTTTTCTCATCTTTCTCATCTAGCATTTGTAATGCTTTTTGTAATTCTTTTTCTCTGAGATTCTCTATATTTTTGAATACATCTGTTACAAGTGGTTCTGCATCTAATCTTTTCATTGAAGCCTCTAATACTGAGATTTCTTCTCTAATTATATTTTCAACGGTTTTTACCTTGTTTAATCTAGCATTCATGTTTTTTTCAACCATTTCAGCAATTTGATCCAAATTCATCAATTTGACACCTTTGATAATTGCTACTTTTTCATCAACAGTTCTTGGATTTGATAAATCTAGTATCATCATTCCGTTGTTTTTATTTTTCATTGCATTCATGATTCTTTCTTCAGTAACCAAAAAGTATGGAGCTGTGGTTGCAACAAATATTACATCATATTTATCAAATCCAGAAAGTATTTCTTCAAATTTAATTGGATTACCTCCCATAGTTTCACAAAATGTCTCTGACCTTCCTAATGTTCTGCTTGTAACATTAAAAGAATATCCTCTTCTTTGCAGTGATTTTGCAACAAGAGTAGATACTTCACCTGTTCCAATTAGTAAAACTTGTTTTGTTTTCAATTCATCAATATTTTCTTCTGCCAGTTTTACTGCCATAGAACCAACTGAAATTCCACCTTTTCCAATTCCACTAGAATTTCTAATTCTTGTACCCATTCTAATTGCTTTATCAAATAATGTGTTGAGATGTTGACCTGATGCTTTTGATTCTCTAGCTGAAGTAATTGAATTTTTTATTTGACCTAAAATTTGTTCTTCACCAAGTACCATTGAATCTAAACCTGAAGTCAGTTTTAACAAATGATGCATAGCATCATGGTTTTCAACAAATTCTATATTTTCTTCAAATGTCTCCTCATCTAGTCCTGCAATACTGGCCCAAGTTTTTTTAATTTTTTCTGAATTATCTGTTTTTGATTTTCCAAATAATTCTATTCTGTTACATGTTTGAATAATAACACATTCGTCTAATTCTGAATGTTTTTTGAATTGTTGATATGCATTGTCTATATCCTTGATCGTAAATTTTTCTAAAATATGGATTGGTGAATTACGAAATGTTACACGTGCATTAATGATTTTTTGATTCATTTCCATTTTTTTATTAACTCTATTGCCCGCTTTTCAGCTTTTTTTACCTGATTGTCTTTTATTAACTGATCAATGTAATTGTCATTCATTATACTGTTCAAGCACTTTTTTCGTTCAAATTGAGTTGAAATGAGCTCTTTAGCAAGTTTTCTTGAGATCTTTTGAATTTTTATTTGAGCAATATCTTCTTTCAAAATAACTTTTTTTAGTGCTTTTTCTGTTTTAGATTTTATCTTTTTAGACATTGCTGGACTTCTACCTCCTGTGAAAATACCAACTTGTATCATTTTTTCAAAATCTATAATTGCTGCATTTGAAAAATCACTGTCTTCTGGATTATCTGAACTATAAACAATTATTTTTCTCTTTTTTGCAGATGTGATTATTTTTTGATTAATTTTTTTGTCATTTGTGGTTGTAATAATTAAGTCTGGTTTTAATTCTGAAATAAATTTTGTACTTTCAATTTTCTGTTTTTTTACTTTGATTTTTTTTGCTTTAACCCAATTTGAAATCTGTTTGTTTGTAGAATCACTGATTACTAAAATTTCACATTTTTCATTTAATACAGATTTAATTCTTTTTTCTGCTTCATTTCCGCCCCCTATAATGATGATCTTTTTATTTTCTAGATTTAGATTAATTATCATCGATCCCAAACATCCCAGTTTCTATTTATGTATTAAAACTAATTTCATTACAACTAGCTACATTTTTAATTGAATTACCAGGTATCTCAGATATTGTCTTCTTTAGGCGAATCTGATAAGGAACTTCTAAATGAAATTCAATGGACTTTCCCACTAGTAACTAGACCTTTTGACGCTATCGCTAAAAAATTTGATACTACTCCTGAAATTATTAAAGAAAAATTAAATCATCTAAAAGAAATTGGAGTTTTGAGACAACTTAGTGCAATCTTTGATACACGAAAACTAGGTTATACTAGTTCATTAGTTGCTATGGAAATTGAACATGAAAAATTAGACTATGTAGCTTCTCAAATTAATCGCCATCCTGGTGTTAGTCATAATTATGAACGCGACCATCAATTCAATCTTTGGTTTACTTTAGCAGTTCCACCTGGAGCTGATTTGAAAACTGAACTTGAAAAATTCAATGCACTAAAAGGAATTAAAAAAGTTAGAATGCTTCCAACATTACAATTATTCAAAATTGGAGTTAAACTAGACATGGTAGATGAGAAAAAACATGAGGTTGCACCAACTGAAGAAAAAAAAGAAATCAAAAATGTAAAATTTGAACCAACAGAAGATGATAAAAATTTTATTCGTGAATTACAAAAGGATATGGAAATTATCGATGAACCATTTGTAAAAGCAGCAAATAATCTGGGAATTACTGAGGATGAATTATTTGAAAAAATGAAACATTATGAGAGTATTGGTGTTCTAAGAAGATTTGCTGCAATTCTAAGACATCGTCAAGTTGGATTTACTGCAAATGGTATGATAGTATGGAAAGTTCCTGAAGATAGAATTACTTCAGTTGGTGAAACATTGGGTTCATTTCCACAAGTTAGTCATTGTTATGAACGTCCTACTTATGATGACTGGCCATATAACGTATTTTCAATGATTCATTGTAAAACTCACGATGAGGCAAATGAGGTGGCTAAAACTATTCAAGATCAAATTCATGTTGATGAATTTAGAATTTTATTTAGTTCACGTGAATTCAAAAAAACTCGCGTTGAATATTTTGTTGAGAATTCCTTTAGTTTAGAAGACGTCGCTACTTCTTAAATCTCATTTTTATCATGTCCTACAACATGTATGTTGCAAAAATATTGATCATTCATGTTACAATAGAATAGCGAATCTTCCCCACATTCTTTACATGGTGGTTTTTCATCTTCTGGTGATAATTTTGTATGATAAATTTTTGTTCTGCTTGTAATGCTTGAATTTTTGTAAATTCGTGTTAAATTTGAATAATATTCTAATTCTTCAGGATTTAGTACTTGCTTTTTGTTAATTTTTTTAATTATTTTTTCCCATTTACCGTAATCGCCAATTTTGGCAAGTTTCATTTTTTCAATAATTTCAATAGTTTTTTTTAAATCGATTGAATTGCTCATTTGATTATTAACTTGTCTGAGGAGTTGCTTTTAACTCATAAGATGGCCATGTATTGTACAATTCTTCAATTTCTTTCATATCTGAAGTTGAAATGTATGCTCCTTTTGTCATATCAACATAATTTACAATTTCTTCTTCACTTACTACTGTTGGAAAAACTGATGCAAATCCTTTCTTTGACATAATGAATTTCATTGATAATTCTGTAATTGTTAAATCATTTCTTTCTGCAATTGGTTTTAATTTTTCAACTTTTTCTAGTGAGGCCTTAATCCATTCACCTTTTCTAACAGAACGGTGGTCTTTTTCATCAATTTTAGTTTCTGCATTAACTTTTCCAGTAAGAATTCCTGATGCTTCTGGAACTCTAACTAGGATTCCTACTTCTTTTTCTTGTGCTTTTTTCATTAGTTCATTTCCTGGAGTTTGTTCTAAAATATTGTATACAGTTTGTACTGCACTAACATTTGGTCTATCCATTGCTTCTAAGCCTTCTTGTGTCCATCCTATTGCAGGACCTAATGCAACTTGATATGTGCTAATTGATTCGTCTTTAACAAAACTATCTAGTACATTAAAAATAGAATCATCTCTGATGTGGTTGAGTTTTGGATTATGTAATCCATACATGTCTAAATGATCTGTTTGTAATCTTTCTAAACTATTTCTTAATGCTTTTCTAGTAAAATCTTCATCAAATTTTTGAGGTAATTCTGAATGTCCAATTTGCTCTACTTCAGAGAAATCATAACCATATTTTGTTGATAATACTACTTCGTCTCGCATATCTTTGAATACTTCTCCAATCAGTTTTTCACTTTTTCCTTTTCCATACATGTCTCCAGTTTCAAAAAAATTGATTCCTAAATCATATGCCTTTTTTAGCATTCTTTTTGCTTCGTCTTCTTCAATTTTCTTTCCCCACCAATCTAATGCAATTGACCAAGCACCAAATCCTAATTCTGATACTTTGATGTCTGTTTTTCCAAGCTTATTGTAATTCAATTTTTTCTCCTTTTGATTTGATTATTTATTTGAAATTTCATCATTTATGTTTATCCAAGATTTTCATCTACAATATTTTATTTTGATATCTATCCCAAACTAGTGATTAATGGAATAATGTCTTTTTTTACACACACAATCATTGGAATATCGTTTTTTACGTATGTTGAAACCTGTGTTTCTCTTAAATCCATGATTAAATCTTGGAAATCTCTAATGTCATCTACTTCAAATGCTAACATGAAATCTTCATCATGTATTCCAAATGAATAAGTTGTATTGAGTACTATTTGCGGGTATTTTCTACTCACTTCAATATGTTCATCCATTATTTCTTGACGCTTTTCTTTTGGTAATAGATACCATTCTCTTGTTTTTGTGAATGGATAAACAATTACGTGTTTTTTTGGATTATTTCCTGTCATGAAACCTAATGTCTTTTGATCTTTTACGTAAAGTGATGGTCTAGTACATGACAAATATGTCATTGATGAAATAATATATTTTCCAAATACTGTTTTGTATAATTTTTCAATTACATTCTGAATTTCTTCTACTGTTTTAGCTGCAAACCAAAATAAAAAATCTGCATCATCTCTTAATCCTAAATTTGAATATGATCTAAACATAATCCCTGAATTGCTTATGATATTTTCTACTTCTTTAGCTGATTCTTCTTTAGCTAAATCTGCCATCCATCTCCATTTTGGGTCTACTTTGAAAAATGAAAAATTGAAAAAATATTGTTCACTATTTTCTGACATGATTTTAAATTCTAATTATGCAGTTTTTTCTAAAGCCCATTCATAACCTTCGGCTTCTAGTTTATCTGCAAGAGATGCATCTCCTGTTTCAAGTACTTTGCCTTGTGCAAATACATGAACATAATCTAATTTGTCTAGGAATTTCAAAATTCTAGCATAGTGAGTAATGATGATTACTGTTGCATCTTTTGTTGATACTTTACTAATTGCTTGAGCTACTGATTGAACTGCATCTATGTCTAATCCTGAATCAGGTTCATCTAAAATTGAAATTTTTGGTTTTAACACAGCCATTTGTAAAACTTCTGCACGTTTTTTCTCTCCTCCTGAAAATCCTTCATTAAGATATCTGGAAAGAAATTCTTCTCTTAATCCAACTTTTTCTAAATTCTCTTTAAGGTATTTTTGGAATTCTCTAACTGTGATGAATACTTCTCTATCATCTCCTTCCATTGCTTTACTAAGTGAATTGTATGCTGTTCTTAGGAAATGTGAAAATCCTACTCCTGAAACTTCAGTTGGATATTGAAATGCTAAGAATAATCCTTTTTTTGCTCTCTCATCTGCTGTTAAATCTAAAATACTTTCACCGTCTAACAGAATATCTCCTTTTGTTACTTCGTATTTTGGATGTGCTAATAATGTGTAAGATAATGTACTTTTTCCAGAACCGTTTGGTCCCATAATTGCATGTACTTCTCCAGGACCTGTTTTTAGATTCACTCCTTTGAGAATTTCTTTACCTTCTCTAGATACGTGTAGATCTCTGATTTCTAATACAGCCATATTTCAAATGATTTTGATTCTCTATATAATACCGACGAAATTTAGCTAATCCTAACGGGTATTTTTAATAAAATGAAAAGGGGGGGGGGGGGTGTTAATTTTTGGCCAGAGAAGGTCTCAAAGTAATTTTGAGTTTGTGATTTGTTAGAATCTCTTTACATCTATTTCTGATAGTAACTTCCGTTACTCCTGCAATACTTGAAACGTCTCTTTGTAGAACATTTTGTCCAAGTAATACTGATGAGACATAAAGATATGCTGCAGCAATTCCATTTGGAGATTTTCCATCTGAAACACTATTGTCTTTTGTCTTTTCTGCAATTTCTAAGGCTAGTCTTTCTACTCTAACCTCAGTTTGTGTCATGTTTGCTATCTTTGAGATGTATTTGTCCATGGTTAATACTGGAGCCTTAATTGCTCCCATTTCCATTACCATGGTTCTGTAGTATCTTGCTGCAAGCTTTGTTTTTGATTTAACATCTTTTGCTGGGACAATTTCTCGACAAATTTCTTCTAATGATCTTACGACGTCACATTGTTTGCAAGCCATGTAGATTGTTGCTGCTGTGATACAAGCTACAGACTTTCCTTTGACATCCATATGTCCATCTAAATTTCTATAAATCATTGAAGTTGTTTCTAACACATTCTTTGAAAGATTAAGTGATTCGCATGTTTCACCCATTTTTGCTAAAACATTTGCAAGTCGTCTTTCTTTTGGTGTTGAAACTCTTACTCTTTGTTGCCATTTTCTGAGATGATTCATTTGGTTTGCAACTTCGTGATTGATTCTTTTTCCACTGAAGTCTTTTGCACTAATTGAAATCTCAGTTGTTATTCCCAAATCATGTTGAGAATAGGTTGTTTGTCCTGTTGCTCTTGCAAGCTTCATTTTGTCTTCGAGATTCGAACTTATTGTTTCTGGACCGCTATCTGTAATCTGGTCATCGACAACTACACCACAACCAGAGCAGATTATTTCGCCATTTTGCATATCATCAATTAGTGATGATTTGCATTCTGGACAGTTTTCGGTTTGTAATACGTTCATCTTCTTTTTCTCCTAAATTTTTTTGGTTTATTTGCAGTAGTTTGGTCAAAAATGAAAACACGTTTTCCAACAAATTTGTTGATACTATTTGTTAAGGGCGTTGCTGATGCAAACGGCCTTTTTATTGGACCAATTAGTTCCATTACTTTTGCAACTCTAGTTCCTTTGTTGTCACAGAGTATTTGTCCTTCAACTAATTCTTTTGAAAGTTGAACGATTACCCTGCCACTCCCGGCTAGGTGCATTATTTCGCCTACCTCCTGCAATTAACAATACTAGAAATGCTTACACTATCATAGACTTCTGTCAACTTT
Source organism: Candidatus Nitrosomarinus sp. (assembly GCA_003702465.1). Classification (GTDB taxonomy): domain Archaea; phylum Thermoproteota; class Nitrososphaeria; order Nitrososphaerales; family Nitrosopumilaceae; genus Nitrosopumilus. The sequence continues at coordinate 12,656 of REGF01000013.1, forward strand.
ACTTTAGCTAAAAGCTAGAATTCATTTTATTTTGTTTGCTTGGCTCTTTTTGAAACAAGCTTTTGTGAAATTTTGTTAAGAATAATTGTCTTAGAGGATCCTTTTGGTAACACTACATAGCCTGACCTTACAAATGGTCTTCTTGGAAATCTTACTTTTTCTTCTGATTCTGTAATTTCATAACCTGCTTCTTTTGTTGCATCCATTAGTTCTTTTAAAGAAGGATCAAAAACACATTTCTCTAATCCTAATCTTCTACCTTTCGATTTTTTTAAATTTTTATTAAAATAATCCAACCAGATTACGACGTGCTCGTAATCTTTCATTTTATTCCTTTAGTAAAACTGCGTTAGCTATTCCTGTTTGTCCTGGTTTAGAAACAACTTTGCATTTGCCTTCTTGTGTTTCAAGAATTGCACCCTTGCTAATTATTCCTCTTCTTCTATAATCATTGTTTGTTGTATTATCTAAAACTTTGAGAATTTTTGTTTTAATTACTTTAGAATCTCCTTTTGCTAAATTAACAAAATCAATTGATTTTAAAGCTACTTTGTTATTATTTCCTCTTACTCTTCTAGTTACTGTTACTTGAGCACCATTAATTGCTTCATTTGGATATCTATCAGTTTCATACTTTCTTCTAATTCTAAGTGGACTTCTTTTTCCTCCAGTTGTTTTACTGGTTGCTAAATTTTCTACTGATTTTCTCACAAAAAATTAGTTGAATTACTCTAATTTATACAAAACGCCATAAATTAGCCTTAAATCAAAAATAATTCTATTTAGTTTCTGTTGTGATTTGTGGAGAATTGTTTGTCTCTCCTCTACTTGCGGTTTTTCTCACTTTTGAAAATAATCTTGATTTAAGATCTTCAACATCTCCTTTAATTCCAAAATATTTCTGAAATTTTTCAGTAGTTGTATAAATTTTCAATCTTCCTACATTTTGATGTGTGATGTAATCCAATTGTCTTAATTCTTTGAGATGTGCATAAACTCCTGAACCTCTAGTTTCTACAAGTTGTTTTGATGCAATTGGTTGCATGTATGCAATATATGATAATGTCTTTAATGTTGCATTTGGCAAAACAGGTTTTGATGCATATCTTTTAACTGTAGAACTGTATTCTGGTTTTAATTGCATTACATATGTTCCATCTGGTAAAATTACAATTTCTAATGCTTTGAATGCTGTTTTTGTTTTTTTCATAATTGTTTCTAGTAATTCTAAAGTTTTTGTTCTTGATTCTGTGCCTGACGCTCTAATTATGTCTTCAATTCTCAAAGGCCTTCCTGCTGAATACAGAGCTGCCTCAATTCTTGCAGTTGCTTCAGTTAAATTTTCAACTCTTGCCATGTTGACTATTCCCTATTCTGAATTCCATTAAACATTCATTCATTTTTCTTCTGGCTGAATATCCATTAGTATAATTTTGATGTCATCGTTTTGTTGTTCTAAATCTACTTTCTGGTCTCTTGCTAAAAATAGTGCTGCAAAGAAACATCTGATGGAATCTACTTGATCTAAATCTACAATAATTTCTTGTAATAATCCAAATCCTTTACTAGCAATTTTTTTCATTATCAATTCTTCATATTTTCCAATAATACTTTCTAATGAAATAAAATATTCTTGAAAATCTGGTGCTTCAATTGGTTCGATATCTAATTTTTTATTTCTTCGTGATTGTGGATTTGCAATAGTGCCGATAAGATTTTGTAATAATCCTAACAAGTCATCTAATGAAACTGGGTATGTTGATTCATGTCTATATGGAATGTCAATTAACTCTATATCTACATCAGTTCTTTGTGTGGTTGGTTTTTTCTCCATAGCTGCTCTTTGCAACGCAAAAATACTTTCTACTTTCATTCTGTAAATTAGTGATGATGATAATGCTGCCATTCCTGCAACTTTAAGATCTTTTTTTCCAGTTCTTTCAAGAATCTTGATTAGTAAATTCAAAATTTGAATTAGATCTATTTCCCAAACATCTTTTTTTATAACCGATGATGGACTGAATAAGATGTTTACTGGTTCTTGAGAAATACTGTTTGGTGTTTGAGATTCACTCACAAATTGACTATTTTATTATTCCATAATATCTAATTACTCTACTTTTTTCTTACTTCCAGTCAACTCTTATATTGCAAAATAATGAATTCTTTTTGTGAAAGCAGCACAAATTATTGAACCTGATAAACCACTAGAACTTAATCAAGTTGAAATTTCCGATCCTACAGGAACTCAAGTATTAATCAAAGTTGTTTCCACAGGAGTCTGTCATAGTGATCTTCATCTTTGGGAGGGTGGATATGATACAGGTGATGGATTTATGAAAGTTACAGATAGAGGTGTAAAATTCCCTGTTACTCCTGGTCATGAGGTTGTTGGTACTATTGAAAAAATTGGTGAATCTGTACAAGATGTTAAAATTGGTGATACTGTCTTAGTTTATCCTTGGATTGGATGTGGAAAATGTCCAACTTGTGAAAAAGGAGATACAAATTTGTGTGAATCTCCAAAATCTTTGGGTGTTTTCCAAGATGGGGGATACGCTGAAAAAGTTATTGTTCCTGATTACAAATTTTTAGCAAATATAGGTGATGTAGATCCTGATTCAGCATCTTCATTAGCATGTTCTGGATTAACTGCTTACACTGCAATCAAAAAAGCATTAGTAAATGATCCTGAATCAATTTTGATTGTAGGTGCAGGTGGCTTGGGTTTGATGGGTGTTCAAATTGCAAGTCATTTGGCAAAATGTAAAATCATTTGTGCAGATATTGATGATGAGAAACTAAAAACTGCAAAAGAATTGGGTGCAACTGATGTAGTTAACACAAAAGAAAGTGATGCATCTCAAAAAATAATGTCTATCTGTAATGAAAAAGGTGTTGATAGTATAGTTGATTTTGTAAATGCACCTCCAACTGTAAAACTTGATTTGTCTGTTGTAAGGAAACGTGGAAATATTATCTTAGTTGGTTTGTTTGGCGGTTCTGTAGATTTACCATTAGTTTCTGTACCATTAAAGGCAATCACAATTCAGGGTGCTTATACTGGAAATTACAAAGACATGGTTGAATTAATTGAACTTGCAAAACAAGGTGTCATTAATCCAATTGTATCAAAACATTATACTTTAGATGAAGCAACCGGTGCTTTAGATGATCTAAAGAATAGAAAAATTATTGGCCGTGCAGTAATTAATCCTTAATCTAAATTTATTCTTCTAAAATCCAACCTGTGTTGATTATTTCCTTATCTTTGGTTTCTCCAATTCCTGTTGCATATCTCCAAATATGATTTGCATTTGTTTGCATTTTACTTTTAATTTTTAATAATGATTCTGTCTCAAATTCTAAATTTTTATCTGCAGTTCCGCATTCTTTACAAAATTTACATTTTTCATCTAATGTGATTGGGTTTGATTCAATTAATGGATATGCACTACATGCAAGTGGTTTACTTTTGTAAATTTTACATGGAAATCCTCCATGAGTTGATTTTTGTCCACTTTTAGTATCCAAGAAAGGACATGTATTCCCATTTTCCTCAATACCCATTAATTGATACGCTAAAATTTCTGTTGGTAATTGCTCTGGATTTTCTGAAACTCCGATTCTTGGTAAAATTTTAATTTTGATTTTATTCTCTGTGGCAATTTTTTCTATCTTCTCTTTTTCTTCTGGTAGTATCAATACTCCAATCTTTCCAAATTTTTTTGTTGGATAATACTCTCGTTGAACACAACAATCTGAACATTCTTCAATACATCTAAACTCCATGTCTTATTTTTAATTAAAATAGATAAAATTCCTTCTGCTTTTTATTTTGATTTTTTTAAAACCTCATAAGTTATATGGTAACTTGATCTAGACTTTTTGTGGGTAAGCGACAAGTAAAAAATGAAAGTGCACTGAAGGAAATTCGACTTCCAGAAGAAGGTGAATTGTTTGGTAGAGTGTTAAAAATGATGGGTGGAGAAAATGTTATGATAAAATGTGATGATAATGTTACTAGACGAGGTAGAATTCGTGGTAAATTAAAAAGACGTGTATGGATTCGAGATAATGACATTGTAATTATTGCTCCATGGGATTTCAACGATGATGAACGTGGAGATATTGTTTGGAGATTCACATTACCACAAGTTGAATGGCTAAAAGATAATGGTCATATTGCAAAAGATTTCTGATATCGAAATATACCTTAGTTAATATAGCGAGTACATTGTTTCAGAATTTATGGAACAAGGTACCGTAAAATGGTTTAACCGTACTAAAGGCTATGGCTTTATCGAAAGAGAAAGTGGCGACGATATGTTCGTACACAAATCTGACGTTGATGGATTCATCAATGAAGGTGATAAAGTTGAGTTTGAAATCGGCGAAGGCCAAAAAGGCCCAGCAGCACAAAAAGTCAAAAAACTAGAGTAGACAATTGAATTTTTAAATTAAGATTTCATTTATGTTTTCTTAAGTAGTCTATTTTTTTATTATTTTTAATTTAATGTAAAAATTCTGAAAGGAATTTGTTTTTATGTAGATTTTTTAAAATTTTGTGGTCCCGCGGGCATGAATTGAACATGCGACAACCCGGTTTCTGTATGCCTGATATGCTGTTTTTCGGTCAGCCATCTTAAGCCAACAACTACAGCCGGAAGCTCTACCAGGCTGAGCTACCACGGGACAAAAATTATCTGTATTGAGTTATTAAAAAACCATCGTGCTTTTTTTATTTGGCCTAATATATGGATAAATACTCTAAAATTTTCTCATAATTAATGTCCGAATTAAAATTATCTTATCCGGGCTATGTTTGTGCACCTTACTTACACAATCGTGATTCTCTTGAATTAAAAGAATCTTGGTCAAATTCTAAAAATATTGAAAGATTATTTTTTGTAACTGGTACTTTTTCGAGTGAAAGTCAACCATATTTTTCAACTTCAGCAAATCATTACTTGTTGGCTAAATTTAAGGACAGTTCAATTGTAGAAAAGGAATTATCAAAACATATTCAAGAAAAGACTTCATTTGTTTTTAATATTCACGATGATCTATTTGAAAGAGAAGTTTTAGGTGAAACAAATTTCATTTCAATTTACTATTTAGAATATGGTGAAGATATGGATGACTTAATTGAAATTGCAGGATTATTACTAAAAAGAGAAAAAATTGAAGTTGCTGGAATAGGAAATATGTCTACCACTTGTTCTGTTCCATCTAAATTCACTTTTCCTTATTCTGAAAATATGATTGTGATTGAAGTAGCAAGTGAAAAGAGTCATCAAAGTGTCAAGAAATATTGTGATCAAACACAACGTGATGTAACTAGAAAAGGTTTCACTTTATCTAATCTCTTGAGTCTTTCTATTCTTGATCAACTAAAGTAGAGTTAAATATTCGAGCAAAAACTGAATTTTATGAGTAAACCATCTGATTTGGGTTCTTTGAAAATTGGATCATATATTCTCCTTCCACATTCTGATCAACCTAGTGGAGAGCCATGTAGAATAATTGAATACGATACTTCAAAACCTGGAAAACATGGTGCAGCAAAAGCTAGAATTGTTGGTCAAGGAATTTTTGATGGCAAAAATAGACCTCATGTTGGACCTGTAAGTATGCAAATCCATGTCCCAATGATCAACAAGAAAGTTGGCCAAATTATCTCAATTAATGG
>REGF01000081.1 GCA_003702465.1 Candidatus Nitrosomarinus sp.
GGGGGGTATTTTGACCAATATTTTGACTATGTTTTTAGTACTTTTTATTTTTGAATACTTGATTTGATTCATGTTTGTCCCATTTTGAAATTTTATTTTTTTTTCAAAAATGTTATTTTTACTTTTTTTTGGTAAAAATCACTTAATTTATGGGGGTTTAGCTTTTACGCCTAATTTAGAAAGATCCTATGTCTTTTGCCCACATACCTTGGTGGAATTACCATTGCTTTTTGTATCTAGGCACAAGTGTTCAACCCCCCCTCAAAATGCCTGTTTTACAAAATTTCATCAGCTGCCTAAATCTAATTTTTTCATAGGGGGGTTTAACGCCTAGGCATAATTCTGTAAAATGCATCTATTTTGATATTTTTTTCAAAAAATATTTTTTTTAAGATTTTGTAATCTTCAAAAAATTTTAAACAAATTTCTATGTCCAAAATTTCATTCAATATTCTTTTTTTCATGAATATTGCTGTTTTAACCCCCCCTTTTCTAATGAATTATCATCTAATTTTTAGACTAAATCTTTGTATATTTTTTAAAATGTTTTTTGTAGAAATCTGGCCGTTTTTTCATGTTTTTCTGAAACACTATCAATTGCATCAAACATTGCTTGTTGGTTGATATTTTCTTTATCATCTAATACAACATAAACTGCAACTTTTTGTTTTCCATCTTCATTAATTATTTTGCTTATAGCTTCAATTGAATTACAAAAATCTAATACTTTGTTGGCAAATTTGCTTTTTTCTTCATCATTAAATCCTCTGTAACGTATAATCTGATTGCTTTTCATTTCTATTTTTGCCCCTATGACTAGAATTCCTAGTTGTTTTTTTGGCTCAAAAATATCAATTGGGATTCCATAGGGACCAGCATGTTTTACTAATACTTGAAATGAATTTTCTTCACTTTTGACATTGTTAAATGGCAAACTTTCATGAATTAACCATCTTTCAACATTATCTCTCATTCTTGAGGTACTCATTGTTGAATTTTTGAATTTACTTCTATATGATTCTAAATTCAATAGATTACTACTATCAATAACTAATATTTCTAAATTCGAATTTAGAAATATATTAAATTTAGGAGGGTAAATTATGTTATTTCTAGATGTTAACATTGAATCCTGGATTGGCTACGCCCTCCACTCCCAATAATATGACATTAAAAATTATTCCAATGACCATCATTACAATTCCTATGTAGATGCAATTTTTTGCTTTTTGAGGATCATCTTTTCTAATTGCTAAATATCCAATTATTCCTCCAATCATTCCGATAAAAATAGGAAGTAAATACCAAGCATTACTTCTGGGTCTTTCTGGATATGTCATAAAATTATTTTGTTCAAGCTACTTTTTTCTGTAACTGTGTGATCTCAATTTCTACAGTTTCTAATGGATCTTCTACTTGATTTCGTCTAATTGAAAACATTTTTGGTTTTTCAAAGTCGTCAGTACAATCTGGACATGCATAAACTAGTACTCTATGCTCATTTGGTGCTTTAGGATTGGATAATCTGGGATAATATACCAATCTTGCACCACAATCAACACAATATCTATTGGCCCTTCTAGTTCTAACCAATGTAAATCTCCTGCATATTGTAATTATCCGATCATCTATTAGATCTGCGTTGTCTAATTGAGTAAACCATTTACTTACAACCGATCAATATTTCAAAACTCGAATTTAGAAATAAAATATTCTTATTCTAAATTTTTGATATGGGTATTAGAAAATTAATGTTTCAAAACTCGAATTTAGAAATATTAAGAGCGCCTCCCACCAGACTTGAACTGGTGACCAACCGGTTAACAGCCGGTTGCTCTACCACGCTGAGCTAGGGAGGCACATGGTTTACCCTTGACAAAAGTGATTTAATCTTTGCGACTAGGGACTTTGAGAGATAATTGAAGTTAATTATTAAATTTTGAAAAGAATTCTTTAATTTCCTTTGAACGACTTTCAACTAAACCTACAATTTCTAAATGTTCATCTGCTGTAGGATCTCTCTTTTGTGAATATTGAAAAGCACTTAATATGGATCCGACTAATTCTCCTACAAAAAATCCACATAGAAAATCTCCTACGTTTTCACAATCCCAAATATCTCCAACTGTTGGTGAAACTCCTGCTGCTTTGTAAGCCTCTAATGTGTCATCAATAAATTTAGTTGTAGTTTTTACAAACTCAGGATCAATATTCATTAGTTTTTAAAAATTTACTTGTCGATGCCTTTTTTCTTTTCAAAAACATAGATACCATCAAGGAATACTCTGTGGTCTTTGTTCTTTACTTTTGTTTTTAATTCAATATTTGCTGCAGTTTGAGTAATATCTGTCCAAACTTCTCCTGTGAGAATAACATCTTCTCCTTTTGGAACAACTTTGGTATTTCCAACAATTACTGTTTTTCTTGGTGCTCTTTCACCTTGGAAATTTTCAATAATCACATCTTTTCCTTCAACCTTTACAGTAATTGGAAAGTGTGCAAAAACAACTTTCATTTTAATTGTATATCCAGTTATCAATCCTTCACAAATATTTCTGATTAATGATCTTGCTGCATGTAAAATTGCATAGTCTCTTTTTCTTTGATCAATTGTTGTTAGCAGAACTTTATTTTCTGTGATTTCTAATTTTACTGGGATTTTACGGAAACTTTGATGTGTTTTTCCTAATGGACCTACAAATGTTAACATATGTTTTTTTTGTGTAATTGTAACTCCTTCTGGAATTTCTACTTCATCTTGAAATTTTTCTAATTGCTCAGTAGACATATCCGATTAAAAATCCTCCAATTCCTTTTTCTATTGCTTCATGATGTGACATTACACCTTGATTTGTTGTAACTAGTAACATACCTCTATCATATGATGGTAAGTATTGTTGTTCCCAGTCATTATATTCATCATTTTTTACTTTGAATCTTGGTGAAATTGCACCACATTTGGTAATTTTTGCTAATAATTTTATCTTAAATTTACCGCCTCTTTTATCATCAATGTGTTCAAACTCTCCAATGTATCCATCTTTTTGAAGTGTTTTAAGAACTTCAACTCCTAATTTGGAAGTTGGTAAGATAATACAATCTGCTTTCCTTCTTGTCTCGTTATTGTACAATGTAACGAACAAATTTGCTAAAATATTAGTTGCTGGCATCTATTATCACCGATTTTTCCTGAACCCTAAAGATGTTGCTACTTCTCTAAAGCATCGTCTGCATAACATCAAATCATATTTTTGAATTACAGCTGTATAATCTCCACATCTTTTACACCATCTAGAACCTCTTCCAAAATCATGTTTCTTCCTTCCAGTGGTTTCATAAGATCTATCTTTAGGCATTATACTATCGTAACTCCATATTCTTTTGCTAGATAATCCTTTGCTTCCTGATTAGTGATGACATGTGATTTTCCTACACTTGCTTTGTGTTTACTTCTTTTACGGATTGAATAACCTGGTCTAGTTAATGTAACTGAAATTCCTAAACCTAAAATTCCTATTTGTGGATCATATTTTACACCTGGAATGTCGATGTGTTCATTAATACCAAATGAATAATTTCCAAAATTGTCAAATGCTCTACCGTTAACTGTATTTCCCTTTGCTTCTAACAATCTTTTCAACAATGCTTTTGCATCATCACCTCTAACTGTAACTGCAACTCCTATTGGTTCTCCTTTTCTTACTCCCCAATCTCTTTGAGTTTCTTTTGCATTTCGTGTTGATGGTTTTTTACCTGAAATTTGTTCTAAGGCTCTTTTTGCAACATCAATAATATCACCTGATTTACCAATTCCCATATTCAAAACAACTTTCTCTAAAGAGATTTTTTTCATTGGGGATTCTGTTACTTGAGACATATTATCACTTTAATTGAATTACAGGCTCCTCTTTACCTATTGGCATGATTACATCAGCTGGAATTTCTATTTTTTTCTCACCTAAAATTAGATTGACTCTTTTTGGAAGAATGAATGTTCCTTCTTCAACACTCTCAACTTTACCTATTTGTCCAGCGTTGATACCTCTTGTTACTAATCCTTGACATCCTGCTTCTAGTTTAATAACGTCTAAAACTTTTTGATCTGGAACTTGCATTACACATGTATCTCCAACTTTACCATTAACTTCTTGAAGTGTTGAACGACCGTCATGAAATCCTGTTTGAATTTTTCCTTTGTTGATTGTCGTTTTAGTAACAATTCTGACTAATTTTTTAGATTTTTCTGCATCTGAAATTTTAATTGGTTTTAGTATCTTTCCTTCTGTTGGTACAAGACGATAAATATCTGAAACATTTTCTAATTCTACAACATCCATTAATCCAATTGCATGATGTAATGATTTTCTAAC
>REGF01000014.1 GCA_003702465.1 Candidatus Nitrosomarinus sp.
CCCAAAAGATATATCAGATTAAAAAATTAGATTAAGTATGGCATGTTTTTGTGGATGTGAAACCTATGTTAAGAATGAAGATGGTTTTAAAATTGCATGTGTAAAATGTGAGCACGGACCTCAAAATCATGATGATGCATTTAGAGATGCAGCAAGAAAGAATGAATCACAAAGTCAAAAACGTGATGCAGACTTTGGATAAGAGATTATTCGCCAATAATTTTAACTAAAACTCTTTTTGGTCTATTACCATCAAATTCACCGTAGAAAATTTGTTCCCATGGGCCAAAATCTAATTCACCATTTGTAATTGCAACAACTACTTCTCTTCCCATTACTTGTCTTTTTAGATGTGCATCAGCATTGTCTTCTCCAGTATCGTTGTGTTTGTATTGTTCAATTGGAGCATGAGGTGCTAATTCTTCTAACCATTTTTCATAATCGTGAAGCAATCCATCTTCATTATCGTTGATAAAGACACTTGCAGTAATATGCATCGCATTAACTAAACATAACCCCTCTTGAACTTGACTTTGATCTACTAGTTTTCGAATATCAGGAGTAATATTGACAAATCCTCTTCTTGATTTAATGTTAAATGTAAGATGTTTGGTTAACGACTTCATAGTTTTCCAAAGATAATCATCAATTAAAATCATAAAGCAGGCTCAGAACTCAAGATCCTCATCATTAATCAGAGGGATAGGAACATCACAGCCTGTAAGGCAGTTTTTAGTCACATTCCTTTTGAGTCTTTCAAGAAGCTTGATAAATGGCAAATTGTAAGTTAAACAAAATGGTTACAATAAGCACGCCTGCAACACTGGAAAGTTTTAGAAGATTTATCATTTCAAGTACGTGTAAATCTTATGCTCCAAGAAATTATTTAGAAGATTCAGAAGTATTTGCAGAAAGAGATGATAATTTAGGTGCAATATACGTAGAAGCAGCAGATAAAGTAACGTTGAAAAAAATTAGAGATATTACATTTATGAATGCAAGAGATGTACTTGGAATAATTTATAATTCAAAAAGTGGAAATACGTCATTAAAATGGCGACAAATTAGAAGAAATGAAGGTAAAGTAACAGGTGAAGCTTCTCCAAATTCTTTAACAAATCTAGCAGAATCAGGTGTTCTTACCCTAGATTGGGTTGAAAGTTATCTAAAGAAAAAATCACAAGAAGAAACTACTGAGAAAACAAACTAAACATTTTACTTTTTGTAAATTATTTTACTAATATGATTACAAAGACAATAGATGAAAATCTAATTTCAGTAATTCCTGAAGATTCAGAAGATTTATTGAATTTACGACGAATAATTAGAGAAAATGACAAAGTTATTGGAGATACAACTAGAGTTTTAAAACAAGATAAAGAATATGCACGACCTGATAAAGGTGAAAGAATCAAAATTAGAATTGCGTTAACTGTAGAAAAAATTTCTCTTGATGAAGTTTTAGATAAATTGAGAATAAGTGGAATAATTTCTGAATCAAGTAATGAATCAGTACCACATGGTTCGCATCATTCATTCATTTTAGAATTAAATGATGGAATCACAATTTCAAAGAAAAAATGGTTACCAGTTGAAAAAAAACTTTTGAAATCAAGTAATAATCAAGTTAGTTTTGTCTTAATTGCAATTGATACTGCAGATTGTGGAATTGCAAGATTAAGAGGAACACATTTAGAATTTATGCCCAATATTTATTCTGGTTCAGGAGGAAAGAGATACAAAACTAGTTTTAAAATTGAAAAATTTTTTGAATATGTGCATCAAGCAGTAAATTCTATTATTAAAGAAGAGGATACTATAGTAATTTTTGGTCCAGGTGAAACAAAAAAAAGATTTGCAAATCATTTACAAAAATTACAAAAATATAAAATTCAAGTTGTTGATGGAATAGACTCTGGTGGAGAAGATGGGATTTACACATTTACAAAATCTCAAACAATGCATGAAATAATGTCAGATAGTAAATTAGCAAAAGCAGCGGCAATAATTGATGAAATAATGATTCTTGCCAACAAAAAAAGTAAAAAATTCACAATGGGGTATAATGAAACATTTAGTGCTAATCAAATTGGGGCTGTTCAATCAATAGTTTTTTCAGATAAAATAATTCAAGATTATGATGAACAAGAAATTATGGATTTTCTAAATGATGTAGAAAATAAAGGAGTAGAAATTTTCAGTGTCGATTCATCTACAGATATAGGATTGAGAGTAACAGGTTTGGGAGGAATAGTTTCTTTGTTAAGATATTCATTAGAAACTTAATTTGTTGATTCAATTAACCATTTCAAATAGGATTTATTTATTGAAGTGACATCAATTTCAGCTATTTCAGGAACATCATATGGATGAGTTTCATCCAGTATTTTTTTTAATTTAGTTTTATTTTTTGTTACAGTTTTGAAAATTGCTATATATTCTGGAGAATTTTGAATTTTTCCATTCCAGAAATATATTGAATCAATTTTTGAAATATTTACACATGCAATTATCTTATTTTTAACCAGTTCATTGGCAATTTTGGAAATTGATTTTTTAGTTGGATATGTTGATACAATAAACACTGGTTTCATAGTAACCGATAAATGCCCGTACCTTAAAAAATTAACAATTAGTTTGGAACTTGATTTTATTACAGAAAATTCGATAATCTATGTATTAATGGCATGGGTAGTAATTTTCATTTCAGCAAAGGCACTAAAATTAGAGAGATTTGGTTTTGAAATAAAGTCATACAGTTTAGTTTACAAAAATAAGGGAGTAAATGAGCTTTTAATTAAAATTCTAAACAAAACAAGATCAGCAGTATCTGTATTTGCAAATGTTAGTGTTATTGCAGGATTCATCATGATGGGTTTTGCATTTTGGTTTTTGTTAAATAATGTTTCAAACTTTTTTGTTGCACAATCAGAATTTAATGAGCTAACTGTATTAATTCCCGGAGTAACATTAACTTCAGCACCAGCAATTACCTACTTTTTACTTTCCATACCAATTGTACTTGTAATGCATGAGGGTGGTCATGGAATAGTAGCTGCACTTGAAAAAATTAGAATCAAAACAGGTGGTTTTGCAATTTTTATTGCAATGTTTGCAGGTTTTGTTGAACCAGATGAGGAAGAATTTGAAAAAGCAAAAAAGATTTCTAAGTTAAGAGTAATCGGAGCTGGTGCAACATCAAATGTTTTATTTGCATTTGTTTTAGGACTTATTCTATTAACAAATCCATTTTTTGCAATGGTTGTTCCTGAACCATTATTGAGTACATTTTATGAATTACCTGAAGGTGTTTTGATACTTTCAATAATTGAAAATTCAGGAGCAGAACAAGCAGGATTACTTGCAAACGACATAATTACTTCAATTAACGGCATACCGATTCTTGTTCCAGCTGATTTCCCTAGTTTGAGTCCAGGTGAAACTGCTTCTGTTTCAATTCTTAGAGAAGGTCAACCAATGAATTTTGAATTACAAGTAATGCCATCTCCTGATGATCCTGAAAGAGGATTAATTGGAATTATGAGAGATAATTCATTTGCATACAAACCTGTAATGAATTTCATTGAATGGAATGACCCTACAGTTTCTATGTTCTTGTTATGGTTATGGATGATTTCATTTTTTATAGGAATTATCAACATGTTGCCATTACCAATTCTAGATGGTGGCAAATTCATTTACATCATTATTGACAAAAAACTTTCAGAAAAAGCAGTTAAAATAACAATGTGGGGAATCTATGCATTCACGTTCACGTTATTTGGTCTCAATATTGCTTTGTCATATATGAAATCAGGTTGGTTTACAATCTAAATTACCTAAAGAATCATTAATGAAAAATTTTATTTAATTTTATGACATGCGACAGATGTGAAAATCCTGCAGCATATACAAGAAAATATTCTGGGGAAAAGCTATGTTCACAATGTTTCTCAAAATCCATTGTAAAAAAGACTGCAAAAACAATTTCCAAATATAAGATGATCAAACATAATGAATTAGTTGCAGTAGCAGTATCAGGAGGAAAAGATTCACTGGCATTGTTAAAAGTAATTCATGAGATGTCATTAACACATAGTTTTAAAATTAAAGTGATTACAATAGATGAAGGAATTCCCGGATATAGAAATGAAGCATTAGAAATTGTTAAAAAAATTTGTAATGAATTAAATGTAGAATATAAAATATATTCCTACAAAGATCTTTTTGAATTAACACTTGATGAAGCATTAGATTTACGAGAAAATGAAAAAACATCATCATGTTCAATGTGTGGCACATTTAGAAGACGTGCAATGGATTATGCAGCAAAAGATATTGGAGCAGATGTAATTGCAACAGGACATAATTTAGATGATACATTACAAACATTTGTGATAAACATGCTTTCAGGAGATACAACTAAAGTTGGTTGGATGAATCCAGATACTTCAACAAATTCTTTAAGAAAAATAAAACCATTTTGTGAAATTTATGAATCTGAAATTGTATTTTATGCATTTACAAATAATTTACCATTTCAATCTGAACCTTGTCCTCACATGAATGAAGGTATTAGAACAGATATTCGAGAATTTTTAAATTCATTAGAAAATCAACGTAGTGGAATTAAAAATAATTTGTATCAATCAATTATCAAAGTTTCAGATGTAATGAAAAATTCAGATTCAAATTCAAAAAATAAAACAAAATGTGAAAGATGTGGTGCGGAATGTACAGGGCAAATATGCTCAGTATGCACTATGGTCTTGAAATTAAAATCAAATCAAACCTAATGCAAATATAACATGCTATCTTTTAGAAAAAGCGGTAGTAGGTAGGATTGGGGTGCCAGCCGTGCCCTATTCTGAAACCGGCTATATGCAGAGATCAGTAACTGTTGGGTAAATCTCTAGATGGGTAATTCCCGCTTGGTGTGCGGAAATGAAATCACGCCGAGGCGGGTGGTTGCAGGACTAGAAATATTCGAAGGAATAACTTCTAAGACCGAACTATCGAAAGGGATGAGGTCCGGGAGGGAGCAATCCTAAGGTGGAGCATCCACGCTTCCTCGTCTACGTGGCGGATCTTGTATGCCTTGAAATGGGGCTATTCGTCTAGACTGGAACCAGCGGATCTACTACCTTTATAATTAAAATCAAATTTGCATGATCATGGAAGGAATAATTTCATTTGGAAATAAAAGAAATTATGAGGATTTTAAAAAGCAAATTCCTGTAGATGTGTTGCCTCTTTTTGATTCAATTAGAGAATTTTGTTTCAAATTAGGTGAAAATGTCATAGAAGATGTTAGAATGCATAGAGTTGTCTTTTGTAAATCTATGACATTTAGATGGTTTCTTGATGTAGAACCAGAAAAAGGAGGAGTAAAAATAAAAATTCAAAAAAGTAGAAAAGATCCAATTCAAATTATTCAGATTAAAACAGAACAAAATATTTCACAATTTACTGGATTTTTTGAAGAAGCTTATCAAAATATTCATTAATACAAAACATCAAACTTTGAAAATTCATTATGGAATTCCTCATTATGTATTTCAACATTTTCTACAATTGAATTTGCAGGACCAATATGAGCCCATTTAACTAATTTAGAAACATTAGCTTCTGTACCTTCTAAAACACATTCAACACGACCGTCTGGTAGATTTTTTACCCATCCAAAAATATTATTTTGAATAGATTTGGCTTTTAGACTTTGACGAAAGAATACTCCCTGCACTCTACCACTAACAAAAAGTCGTACTCGTTGATTTGTCATTAATTAGAAATACAAAAAAGTTCTTAATCAATTTTAAGTTTAAAGAGATACTACTTTCTTTCTTTAATTCTAGCTCTACCAGTTTTTCTAGCAGCAATACTTCCTACCTTTGCACCAGGAGGAGTATCTCTAGAAACAGTAGAACTTTGTCCAACGTGTTGGTGACGACCACCACCGTGTGGGTGAACATATGCTGCTTGTGCAACACCTCTAACAATTGGATATTTCTTTCCTTTAGCTTTGAAACTTCTCCATTTGTTTCCAGCACTCATAAAGTGGCGTTCAGTTGCACCACCACCAGCAAGAGTACCTATCATAGCTCTATTTTTTGGATTAAGAGTTGCAAATTTACCAGAAGGAAGTTTAATTGTTACACCATCATCTCCATGAGAGAAAATAGTTGCATTGGTACCAGCAGACTTTACTATAGCACCACCATCACCAAAATGTCTTTCAATATTACAAACAATTGTACCATCAGGGATATTTTGAACACTAATTACATTTCCTTTTTCAATTTTTGACTTTAAACCAAATTGTAGTGATTCTCCAACTTTAGTTCCTAATACTGCAGGAATAAATGAAATGGATCCATCTTCAAATCTAACTTTAGATAATGGTGCTTCTCGTCCACGCTCGTGAACTAAATCAATAATTTCACCAACATGGTTTTCTGCTAGTGGAAAACGTGGATAATTAGCAGTTTTTCCTACTTTTCCAGTAGAAGTCGATCTAAACTGATTACCTCCACGGCCTCGTCTACGTACTAATGGTCTCTTACCCAAGTTGATCGTTTCAATCTGAAAAGAGAATTTTAAGCTTTGGTATGGATTAGAATAGGAAAAATTACCACAAAGGTATAAAAATTAGATTAAGGGTTCTTTTTGTATGAGTCAAAATGCTCTTTCTCTCAAAGTCCTTGAAGCATATACCAGAGATGTTGGAAGAGGAGTAGCAAGAATTGATTATGACTCAATGGATACCTTAAATGCATCAACTGGAGATGTTATTGAAATTAAAGGTAAAAGAAGAACAGTTGCAAAATGTCTTCCATTATATCCATCAGATGAAGGTAAAGGAATTATTAGAATTGACGGACTTGGAAGAAATAATTCCGGAATTGCAATTGGAGATACAATATCAGTTAGAAAAATTAAAGCAACTGCAGCTGAAAAAGTTGTAGTTGCACCATTAGAAGCAATTCCTCCAATTGATGAAAGATATCTTGCAGATGCATTAGAGAGTGTTCCATTAATCAAAGGCGATAATGTAATGGTTCCATATTTTGGTGGACGATTAACATTTCAAGTAATTGGTGTAACACCAGCTGCTGACGCAGTTTTGATTACACAAAAAACAGTTTTCCATATCGCTGAAAAAGGAGAAACATTACGTGGTGTTCCACAAGTAACCTATGAAGATATTGGTGGTATTCATAATGAAATAAAGAAAGTTAGAGAAATGATTGAACTTCCATTAAGACATCCTGAAATTTTTGAGAAACTTGGAATTGAAGCTCCAAAAGGTGTTTTACTTTATGGTCCTCCAGGAACTGGTAAGACTTTACTTGCAAAAGCAGTTGCAAATGAAAGTCAAGCTCATTTCATTAGCATTTCAGGTCCTGAAATTATGAGTAAGTTTTATGGAGAAAGTGAAGCTCGATTAAGAGAAATTTTCAAAGAAGCAAGAGAAAAAGCTCCATCAATAATTTTTGTAGATGAAATTGATTCAATTGCACCAAAGAGAGAAGAAGTTACTGGAGAAGTTGAACGAAGAGTTGTTTCACAAATGTTATCATTAATGGATGGATTAGAGGGAAGAGGTAAAGTAATTGTCATTGCAGCAACAAATAGACCTAATGCAATTGATCCTGCATTAAGACGACCTGGAAGATTTGATAGAGAAATTGAGATTAAAGTACCAGATAAAAAAGGACGAAGAGATATTCTTGCAATACATAGTAGAAATATGCCTTTAGCAGATGATAGTCAAGAATTACCAGTAAATATTGATAAAATTGCCTCAATCAGTCACGGATATGTCGGTGCAGACTTAGAATATCTATGTAAAGAAGCCGCAATGAAATGTTTGAGAAGATTATTACCAGAACTTAATTTAGAAGAAGAAAAACTTCCTCCAGAGACTTTAGATAAACTAATTGTAAATCATGAGGACTTCCAAAAAGCATTGATTGAAGTAACTCCATCTGGAATGAGAGAAGTATTCATTGAAAATCCTGATATTAAGTGGAGTGAAGTTGGTGGATTAGAAGACGTTAAACAAGAATTACAAGAAGCAGTCGAGTGGCCAATGAAATATCCTGCATTATATGATAAATTAGGACATAATATGCCAAGAGGTATTTTGCTTCATGGTCCAAGTGGTACTGGTAAGACTTTACTTGCAAAAGCAGTTGCAACACAAAGTGAAGCAAACTTTGTTTCAGTAAGAGGACCTGAATTATTATCAAAATGGGTTGGTGAATCTGAAAGAGGAATTAGAGAAATTTTCAAGAGAGCAAGACAATCTGCACCATGTGTAGTTTTCTTTGATGAAATTGATTCAATTGCACCAATTAGAGGAGCTGGTGGAGAAACAGCAGTAACTGAGAGAGTTGTCAGTCAATTACTAACAGAATTAGACGGAATGGAAAATATGCATGGCGTAATTGTTTTAGCAGCAACTAACAGAGCTGACATGATTGATCCAGCATTATTAAGACCAGGTAGATTTGATAAAATCATTCAAGTCCCAATTCCAGATAAAGAAAGTAGAAAGAGTATCCTAAAAATCAATGCTGAAAAGATTCCAACTATTAGTGATGCAAATGATCCAAAACATGTTGATTTCGATAAATTAGCAGAAATTACAGACGGATTAAGTGGTGCAGACACAGCATCCATTGCAAATACTGCAGTATCTTTAGTAATTCACGAATTCTTAGATTCACATCCAGATGTTAAAGAAATAGAAAAAACCAGTATTGATGCTAAAGTTTCAATGAAACACTTTGAGGATGCAGTAAAGAAAGTTAGAGAGCAAAAAGATCTCAAGATGGGCGAAAAATTAGTCGCCTCTTATTACAGGTAGTTTTAATAAAATAGTATTTCTAATTCTCATAAATGTCAGAACACACAGGTTATCATGGAAATTCATTAGAATTTTTAAAAACAAATCAAATTTCAATTGGCGATTCTGTAAAAATTTTTGCTGACATTACATATACTGGAATTATAATGCCACGATATGAACACAATGACGATAAACATATCGTTTTGAAATTGAAAAGTGGGTACAATATTGGATTAGAAATTGAAAAAATTGAAAAAATTGAAAAAAAATCTTCTATGGAAAACAATATTGAAAAAAATGAAAAAATTGAAAAAAATAATAGCTTACCAAATATTTTGTTATTATCAACTGGTGGTACAATTGCAAGTAAAATAGATTATAGAACTGGTGCAGTAACACCAGTATTAACAGCTGAAGAACTTAATTCATCAGTTCCAGAACTTGGAAAAATTGCAAATATTGACACAAAGGTACTATTTTCAGAATATTCTGAAAATATTATGCCTGAACATTGGATAAAAATTGCTGAAACAGTAAAGGAGTATAGTAAATCAGAATATGCAGGAATAATTATAGCTCATGGAACAGATACAATGCATTACACGTCATCATATCTATCTTTTGCATTGGCAGGATTTCCAATACCTATAGCATTAGTTGGTTCGCAAAGATCATCAGACAGAGCATCATCAGATGCCGCATTGAATCTTATTGGTGCAGTCAAATTCCTTACTGAATCAAAAACAAATGGAATTTACATTATAATGCATCAAGATGAAAATGATGAAACAATTGCTTGCCATATCGGTACACGTGTTAGAAAAAATCACACTAGTAAAAGAGGAGCATTTCAAACAATAGGAAATGATCCTGCATTTTTAATTGTAGAAAATAAAGTTCAAAGAAATATGAAAAGAAATTTTTTCAAAGACAGCGAATTTGTTCCAAAAATAAAAATTAATCAAAAAGTTGCTTTAGTCAAATATTATCCAGGATATAATCCAGATTTATTAAAAAATTTAATAGATTCAGGATTTAGAGCAATAATTTTTGAAGGAACAGGATTAGGACATATTGGAGAGAATATGTATCCAATAGTAAAGATGGCAAATGAAAAGGGAATTTTTATGGGAATGACATCTCAATGTATTGACGGCAGAGTAAGAATGACAGTATATGAAAGTGGAAGAGACCTATTAAATTTAGGAATTATTCCATTAGAAAACATGATTCCAGAAATTGCATTGGTTAAAGCAATGTGGGTTACAGGAAATACTGAAAAATTTGATGAAATTAAAGATAACATGTTAAAAGAAATTGCATCAGAATTTTCAACTTGATTAGGTGATAAAATGGAAAAGTTTTCAATTAAAGAAGTAGGCGTGAAAATAGGCTTAGAAATTCATCAACAACTTGAAACAAATAAAAAATTATTTTGTGATTGTAAATCAATAGAATCTGAAGATTATTCAATTAAATTTCAAAGAAAATTACGAGCTTCTAAAAGTGAATTGGGTGAATTTGATCCTGCTGCACTTTTTGAAAGTACAAAATCAAAAACTATAATGTATTATGCAAATGAAGAAAGTAGCTGTCTTGTTGAACAAGATGAAGAACCACCACACGAATTAGATAAAGATGCTAGAAAAATTGCTTTAGTTATTTCTGCAGCTTTAAAATCAAATATTTTTAGTGAAATATATCCAATGAGAAAAACTGTGATTGATGGTTCTAATACAACAGGATTTCAACGAACAATGCTAATTTCTCAAGGTGGATTTTATGATGCAGATGATAAAAAAATAGGAATTCAATCAATTTGTTTAGAGGAAGATGCTGCAAAAAATTTAGGTGAAGAAGGAACCATAAGAAAATTTGGATTAGAACGATTAGGTGTTCCGTTAGTAGAAATTGCAACAGAACCTTTCGAAGTGGAACTAAATGAAATAAAAAAAATTGCTTTATCTCTAGGAAGAATTTTGAGAAGTACTAAAAAAGTAAAAAGAGGATTAGGATCAATCAGACAAGATGTCAACGTATCCATCAAAGATGGTGGAGGTATTGTAATTGAAGTTAAAGGAGTTCAACAATTAGATCAATTAGAAAAAGTTGTAGAATATGAAGCAAAGAGACAATATGGATTACTAAAAATTTCAAAAAAAATTCAAGAAACTAATTGGAAATATGACAAAGATGATAAAAAAGACATTACAGAGTTATTTTCAAAATGTCAATCAAAAATTATTCAAAATGCCATTAAGAAAAATCAAAAGATCATGGCTATTTCTTTTAAAAACATGAATGGAATTTTTGGGTATTTACCATTTGAAGGCATAAGATTAGGAAAAGAAGTAGCTGAATTAGTTAGATTTTTTGGTATTGGAGGAGTTTTTCATTCTGATGAATTACCCAATTATGGTATAGAAACATCAGACATCAATGAATTAAGAAACATGTTAAAAATTACTGAAAATGATGCATTTTTGATTTTAGCAGCACCAGAAGAAAAAATTCATACGGTGATTGATCAAATTATAACAAGAATAGAAATTATCAAAAATCAAGGAATCCCCATTGATACAAGGTTAGCAACTCCCACTGGAGAAACAAAATTTTTGAGACCTAGACCAGGTGCAGCAAGAATGTATCCAGAAACAGATATTCCACCAATAATTATTACTGAAAAAGAATTAAGTGATGCAGAAAAAAATATTCCAAAATTATGGGATGATGCAATTAAAGAGATTGAAACAAAATATAAAATGAATCAACAACTTGCAGAACAAATTTTTGATTCCAAATATATTGAATTATTTGAAAATATTATTGAAAAAATTAAAACA
Organism: Candidatus Nitrosomarinus sp.; assembly: GCA_003702465.1. Taxonomy (GTDB): domain Archaea; phylum Thermoproteota; class Nitrososphaeria; order Nitrososphaerales; family Nitrosopumilaceae; genus Nitrosopumilus. The sequence continues at coordinate 11,698 of REGF01000014.1, forward strand.
AATCCAACATATGTTGCATCAGTTCTTTGTTCAACAATAACAAATTTAGAAAGAAAAGGATTAAATTCAAATTTATTAAAAAATCAAGAAATTTTTAAATTATTTGAACTCCTAGATAAGGGACAAATTGCAAAAGAGTCAATTGAAATAATACTTGAAAATATTATGTCAAATAAATCAGAAAACGTACAAGAAGCTATGAAAAATACTTCTATTGAATCAATCAATAATGAAGAATTAGATCAGATTATCAAAAATATAGTTGACAAAAATCAAGAAATAATCAAAAATCAAAAAGAAAGAGCAATTGGACCATTGATGGGGATTGTTATGAAAGAATTAAGAGGCAAAGCATCTGGAGAAATAATTAACAATCTTCTATTAGAGAATATTAAAAAGAAAATAAAAGAAGAAAATTAAGAATGCGGGAAGTGGGATTTGAACCCACGAACTCCTAAGAGATAAGGATCTGAACCTTACACCGTTGACCAGGCTGGGTGATTCCCGCATCGTGGAATTTAGAATTGTAAAATAAGTTCTTTATTATACAAGAAAATAGTATTTTCAAATTAATTAAGGGATAAACATGGAATTTAGAGAGATTTATTGTACAAGTTGTAAAAAAGTTATTGGACGATACAACATTAAATTTTACAGTGAAGATAAGATTGCTGAATTAATGAAAACAAGTCATGCAGCTCATGTTAGAAATGGTCATCAAATTAACATTAGAAAATTTGAAAAAAGTTAATAATTTTTAATTATTTCAATAGCTTCAGAAAGTTTTGATATTCTAAATAATTCATTATTAGAAATATGCTTGTTCCATGGTTGTGAATACAAAATAACTTTTTTATTATTTTCAAGGAATTTTACTGCATTTAATGGAGAATCATCAATAAAAACATCATAATCCAAATCAGCTTTCATGGGACCATCAATAACAGATACGTAATTATCATATGAAATATCATTATGTTTTAACCAATTTTTTACAAAAGAATTTGTGGAAACTTCTCTAGCAGTAACAATATCTACTTGTGCAAATTTAGAAAGATTTTCTGTAGTTAAAGATAAATTTTTTTCAGTTACAGGAATCGATTTCCAATCTTTCCAACAGAAACTTAATTCTGAATAAAAATCAAATGGATCAATTTTAAATTTTTTCCAAAATTCCCAATCAGTTATTTGATTTTTAGAAATTGATGGTCTTATTGAATTACTATAGTTTAACCATGAAACAATGACATCAGCAAGTACACCATCTACATCTAATGCAATTTTCATATTATCAATTAATCAGTTGTATCTTTAAATTCATTTAATAGATTTTTTTGTTGTTTATTGAGTTTTTTAGGAATATTTACTACTACTCGCACGTATTGATCCCCTGTTCCTCTAGAATTAATATGAGAAACTCCTTTTCCTTTTAGTTTGATTATAGTATTTGGTTGACTACCCGAATCTACTTTGATTTTTTCTTCTCCATGTAATGTTGGCACCATTAATTCACATCCCAATGCAGCATCTATCATAGAAACATCCTGATCATAAAAAATGTCTTTTCCATCTCTTTTAAAATATGAATGAGGTTGAATTTTTACTCGAATTACTAAATCACCATTTATTCCATCTGGAATTTCATTTCCTTCATTAGAAACAATATAATCACCAGTATCAATTCCTGGTGGAATTTCAAAATCAACTTTTTTGGTTCCTTTAACTCTACCTTGTCCTTTACAATTACTACAAGGTGTTTCTATCATTGAACCTTGACCTCTACAACTTGGACATGGTGCAGATGTAACAAATGAAGCAAATCCCATATTTCGAGTTTGTCGTACTTCTCCTTGACCATTACATGAAGTACATGTTTTTTTATTGGTTCCAGGTTTACATCCAGAACCATTACAATTATCGCATTGGATTTGTTTTTGTAAATTAATTTCCATCTTTTTTCCATTTAATACATCATCTAATGTAACAGTAGTTTGGTATAGAATATCAGAACCACGTTGTCGCTGTTGAGTAAATCCGCCACCTCCGCGACCGAAAATAGATTCAAAAATATCATTAAAACCGCCACCGCCACCTCCGCGACCGAAAATATCATCTGAAGAATATCTTCCATCTACTCCATCATGTCCATACTGATCATAGGTTTGTTTTTTTTCAGAATCAGAAAGTACAGCATATGCTTCTGAAATTTCCTTAAAATGTTCAGCAGCATCAGAGGATTGATTTCGGTCAGGATGGAATTTTAGTGCTAATTTTCTATATTGATTTTTTATTTCATCAGGGGAAGAAGTTTTAGAAACTCCTAGAACTTCATAATAGTCACGTTTTGCAGCCATAAGTTATTCCTTCATAAAGATTACACTATAAATGATTTAATTTGGATTATTAATTGGACTTATTTTCATCAGCAGTATTCGAATCAGAAGTTTGTCCATCAGCACCTTGTTGTCCATCAGCACCTTGTTGTCCATCAGCACCTTGTTGTCCATCAGCACCTTGTTGTCCATCAGCACCTTGTTGTCCATCAGCACCTGGTGGTGGTGCTGCATTTTTGTATAGTTCAGTTGTTACTTCATTGACTAAAGTTTGTAATGCTTCAAGCTTAGGTTTTAATTCAGATGGTTCTTTATCTAAAACTTCCTTAACTTCTTTAACAGCATCAGTAATTTTAATTCCTTGTTCTTGTGAAATTTTATCTTTAAGATCTACATTTACTAATTTTTCAGTAGTGTAAATATAACTCTCGGCTTCATTTTTAAGATCAATTTTTTCTTTCTTAACTTTATCTTCATCAGAGAACTTTTCTGCATCTTCTTTTAATTTTTCAATTTCTTCTGGAGAAAGTTTTGAATTTGATTCAATTGTTATTTTAGCTTCCTTTTGTGTACCAAGATCTTTTGCTGTTACATTAATGATTCCATTTGCGTCAATATCAAATTTGACTTCAATTTGTGGTACACCTCTTGGTGCAGGTGGTAAATCAGTGAGATTAAAACTTCCTAATGAAACATTATCATTTGCCATAGGTCTTTCACCTTGTACAACGTGAATTGTTACAGCTGTTTGGTTATCAGCTGCAGTTGTGAAAACTTTACCTTTAGAAGTTGGGATAGTAGTGTTTCTTTCAATTAATGGTTCTCTTACACCACCTAATGTTTCAATTCCTAATGTTAGTGGAGTTACATCAAGTAGAACAATGTCACTACTTACATCACCAGCAATAATTCCTGCCTGTATTGCAGCACCCATGGCTACTGCCTCCATTGGATCAACACCAGATTCAGTTTCTTGACCAATTACTTCACTTACAAATTTTTTGACTAATGGAATTCTAGTTGGTCCTCCAACCATGACAATTTTATTAATATCAGAATTTGATAATTTTGCATCTTCTAATGCTTTGAGAATTGAAGGTTTACATCTCTCTACAATTGGACCAATTAATTCATCCAATTTTGCTCGTGTAATTCTTAATTCAAGATTTTTTGCTCCTGCAGATGGATCGTGTGCAATAAATGGTAAATTAATGTCAGTTTCCATTACAGTAGACAATTCAATTTTTGCTTTTTCACATGCTTCTCTAATTCTTGTCATTGCTGTTGAATCAGAACTCAAATCAACTCCTTCTTTTTTCTTAAATTCATCTAAAACATAATCAATCAAAACTTTATCCATATCTGTACCACCTAATTTTGTATCTCCAGATGTACTTAGAACCTCAAATACACCTCCACCCATTTCCATAATGGTTACATCCAAAGTACCACCACCAAAATCAAAAACAAGTATTTTCATATCCTGTTTTGCTTTATCTAATCCAAATGCTAAAGATGCAGCAGTTGGTTCATTAATGATTCTAACAACATCAAGACCAGCAATGGTACCAGCATCTTTAGTTGCTTGACGCTGATTATCATCAAAATATGCAGGTACTGTAATTACGACTTTTTCAATTGGCTCTCCTACAAATGCTTCAGCATCTTTTTTTATTTTTTGAAGAATAAATGCTGAAACTTGTTGAGGTTTGTATTCTTTATCTAAAACTTTGAAGGTTTCATCTGAACCCATTTTTCTTTTAGCAGCAACAATTGTATTATCTGGGTTTGTTACAGACTGTCTTCTTGCAGGTTCACCAACTAAAAGTTCACCTTCTTTACTAAATGCAACAACAGATGGAAATGCTTTACCACCAACTGTTGCACCTTCAGCTGCAGGAATAATAGTAGGTTTACCACCCATAACTACTGCTGCTGCAGAATTACTTGTTCCTAAATCAATACCAATAATTTTAGTCATTTTTATTCATCATTCTCCTTTTTTGAAATTTCTACTAGCGTAGGTCTTAATATTTTTTTTTGGGAAATATAGCCTTTCCTGATCTCTTTTGTAATTGTATTATCATCTAATGTTGAATCTGAAACAATAGAAATTGCCTCATGAAAATTAGGATCAAAAATTTCTCCTAAAGCATCTATAGGTTCAACATTATATTTTTCCATTAATGATTCCATATTTTTTAAAATCGAATTTAAACCATCTGCATTAATTTTACTTTCAGAAAGTACATCTTTGGCACGTTGAAAATCATCATAAATTTTAAGAAAATCTAACATAAACTCATTAATTTTAGAATTAACACCAACCTCAATATCATTTTGAGTTTTTCTGCTAAGGTTTTGAAAATCTGCTAAAACGTGTTTTAATTTTTCTTCAAATTGAGATGATTTTTGTTTTTCTAATTCTAATAATTTTGATAAATCTTCAGAATTATGATCATTATTATTTACATTTTCTGATTCTTTTGCATTACTAGAATCTGTTTCATTTTCAGAAATTACTTCAACAGGGATTTCATCAGATTTTTTTTCATCAGACAATTTAATCAGGATAATTTTTTAGCTAATTTATACCATTATTGAATCGTTTCACAAAGAGGATTTGCTTTTACTATAATTAAATTAGAATCTTTTTTAGTATTTTCAATATTTTTAAAATCAGATTGAGAACAAGCTACAATTATTGTAGTTTTATCACTATGAAATAAATTGAAATCTGGATCTTCATATGCTTCAACATCACCAATATAATCACGCAATTTAGAAGTTAAATTTTGAAGCATCTCAATTTTATCTCCACGCATTGCATGTTGATCAAGCGTCCAAGATAATGCTATTTTTGTTCTACTTGCTTTTAGATCATTTTTCTTTAAAGTACCACGAATTTCATCAATCAATCTTTTGATGTATCCATCTATTCCTTTTACACTTCCATTAATCAAATACATTAATGAATTTGAACCTTCAAAAGATGAACCTAGAGATTTTAGATCAAACAATCCATTTATCATATTATCCAAAAATATTTCTTGAAAATCATTTGATGAAAGATCATTTTTTGTAATTTCATCTTGAGCATATTTACAAACCTCCAAAATACTACAAAGACTAGAAAATCTTGATAATACATCAATAGCGTGAAAATGTTCTGATGATGAAATCGCTACAAATTCTTTTTCTTTTTTTGTATTACTAAGTAAATCAGCTAAAACTGGATCTTTTTTACCATTAAATGAACCGATAATTTTTGGTTGTTGATTAAGGTCTTCTAGAGGATAGTAAAAATAAGAAATATTTTTACCAGCTTGAAGTCCAGTTACATGTTCTAATAATGATATATTTTCATTATTGCCTCCAAATCCTGTAGCTAGTGTAAAAATTACTGAGCTGTTTTTCTTTAATGATGTAACTGCATCTTTGAATTTTGAATGAATCTCTGTTTTGATATCTTGTCCAGTTTTTCTAATTCTTGGAGTAAAGAAAAGATATTGAGCTTTAGAAATTGCCACATCAATTGGTTCCATTGCCAATAATGGTTCATCTTCTTTTAAGGAAGAAACATTTGGATATGTTTTAGCAATTTCAGCTTTAAGAGAGATTGCAGAAGGTGTAGATTCATCTATAATATACACATCTGCACCCTTAATTGCCATTTGAGAAGCAATTGCATAACCTTCAGTACTTAAGCCATAAACAACAACTTTTGTTCCTGCCATCAATAAGGGATGATTATCGACTAAGAAAAACTTATTGAAGTATAGTAATTATCAAAAATACTTGAAAATATGGATAGATATTCTAACACCAAAGCAATTATTGTTTTCTGAACCAATAATTGAGAAACTCGGACAAAAACATAAGATTTTGTGTACATCAAGAGAATACAATGAAGTATCAAAATTGGCAAAAATAAGAGATTTTGACCTAATTTTTGTTGGAAAACATGGTGGTGGAGACAAAGAAAGCAAACTAAGAGCAAGTATTGACAGAATTGAAAAATTATCAAAAAAGATTAAGAG
>REGF01000015.1:0-5329 GCA_003702465.1 Candidatus Nitrosomarinus sp.
TAGTATGTGTGGAGACCCATTATCAGATATTCTATACTTGGCAATTCCAACTGTATTATTGGGTGCTGGAGCTTTCTTTATGATGGGAAAAGACGGACGTAAAAAGATAGAAGAAATTTTTAGATAAAGAATTCACTAAATAAAATCATCAAGAGAGTTTTTGACTAGAGGTTGAGCATTAATTCCTAACTTATTCAAATGAGCTGCAAATTCATCAACAAAACCATGAATAGTGTAAACTTGTTCTGCACCAGATTCAATCACCATATCTACAAGTTCATTAAAATCACAATGATCACTCATAGTAACTGAGTAATCAGCACGTCTTCCAAATGAAAATTTCTTAGATTGAGCCCAACCGCTAAAACCAATAGTTACTGCACCATATTTTGATTTCATTTCTTGAAGAAATTTATTTTTTGAAGATAATACAGGAGTAATCATCACCCAAGGTTTTTTTTCTAAAAGACCATTTTTTTCAGCTTCAGAATGACCAAGACAATCCTTTAAAGAAATTCCAAATTTTCTATGTAAAGTATTCATTTCTTTAATTGAGTCGTGGACATACAAAGGATCCCAATTACCAAACATCTGAGTTAAAGTTTGAGCTTTACCAAGTTGATAACCCATCAAAATTACAGGAATTCCTTTTGAATAAAGTTCACCAATTAATTGGTTAACTTGATTTTTGATTTCATCCATTTTAGGAAATGAAAATTCAGGCAGTCCAAATGTACATTCAGTGATCAAAGTCTTACATTTTGGAATCTTTGCAGCTTTTAGAAATCCTCTTTCACGAGTACAAATATCACCAGTATAGAAAATATCATCAAACAATAATCCCTTAGAACCTAATACATGTCCGCTATCAATTAAAGAAAAACCATCAAGAGATTCAACATGATTTTTCATTGTAAATCCACGTAATCCAGAAATTTCATTTGTCTCAATTGAAGACAAAATTGTACCGCCATTTTTTGATGGCAAATGATCAGAATGAGCATGAGAAACAAAGTTGATTCCATCCAAATCAGTTTTCTTTGGATCTAGGTAAACTGTAGCATTTTCAGTCTCACACAGAATCCCATTTTTTGTCATCTTGACTTTACTAGGCAATAAACTGAAAAATTTGTGGATTTGATATAAATTGCAGGTTTGATCCATTATTGACTAGTTGCTAAATCTCGGAATTCTTATCTCAGGACGTGGAAGCAATATGGAATCCATTTTAAAATCAATTAAAACAAAAAAGATTCCAATCAATCCAGCAGTAGTAATTTCAAATAAATCAGATGCAAAGGGATTGTCCATTGCTAAAAAAATGGGAATAAGTGTAGAAGTTATTGAAAGTAAAAATTTCAAAGGAAGTAGAGCAGCATATGATGAAAAAATTATGAAAATGTTAGCAGACTACGGGGTGACTCCAAGAAATGGACTTGTATGTCTAGCAGGATTTATGAGAATTATTAGTCCAGAATTTGTTAAAAAATATAAGAATAAAATTATCAATATTCATCCAGCATTATTACCATCATTTCCAGGATTAAATTCTCAAAAACAAGCATTAGATTATGGGGCAAAATATACAGGATGTACAGTTCATTTTGTAGATGCAGGAATGGATACAGGACCAGTGATAATTCAATCAGTAGTAGAAATTAAAGGAAAAGATACAGAAAAATCACTATCTAAAAGAATTCTAAAAGAAGAACACAGAATATATCCAGAAGCAGTAAATCTAATTGCTAGAAAAAAAGTTAAAGTTCTAGGAAGAAAAACTCAAATTTCTTAGGAATCAGGACCACCAAAAAAATACAAAACTTTGAGTTCCTTAGTATTAGAATGAAAATAATGAGGAATATCTTTTCCTACAAAAAATAATTTATCCTTTGAAATTTTATAATCTTTGTTTTTAATTTTAAGAAATCCATTTCCAGAGATAATAAAATAAATCTCATCACTATCATGAGGTTCTTGAGTATCCTGTTCCCCAGGATTTAATACCAAAAGGCCAGCAGCAAGACTATTTTTATTAATAAAAGTATGAAAATAAGAATTATTTTTTTGGATTTTGTTTAAACTATCTTGTAGATTAAATTCTAATTTCAATTTATTCAACAGATGTAGTGAACATTTTCTTCACTGGTTCTGCACTCATAAATGAGTGTAATTTTGGGTGAAATTCTTGATGTTCTGGGCTCTGAATCATTTTCATAAAAGTTTCTTGGTTTTCATGTTCAACGATTATTCTACAACTTCCATCAGGGGATTTTAGGAATCTTCGTGAAACAAATCCAGGAAAAGGAGACAAAACTTTGTTTGATTCAGAAAAGAGAGTTTTGAAATCATTTTCTGCACCTTCTTTTAGTTGTATATCAGCCATCATAACAAACATGATTTTACTCAAAGAAACCCACTTAATTTTCTTTCTTAAATTATCTACAATAATTCCAAGAATTAAATATCAACAAATAGTAAAATGGTCATGACAGGGGTTAAGATTGACGGAAAAGTTATTGCTCAAACAGTCAAAGACAGAGTCAAAAAATCGACTGAGGAGTTAAAAAAAGAAGGAATCAATCCGTGTTTAGCCACAGTTTTAGTTGGGAACAATCCAGCTTCAGCCACATATGTTAAGAATAAGCACAAAGCATGTGAAGAAGTAGGCATAATTACTAAAGATCATAAATTAGATGAAAATACAACTCAACAAGAACTAAACAGCATAATTGATGAATTAAATCAAGATTCTTCAGTTCATGGAATTTTAGTACAATTACCATTACCACAACATTTGAGTGAATTTGCAACAACTTCACGAATTTCACCGTTAAAGGATGTAGATGGTCTAACGCCACATAATGCAGGATTATTGGCAATGAAAAAAGCAGCACTTGTAGCATGTACTCCATCAGGAGTTATGGAAATGTTTGACTATCACAATATAGAACTAGAAGGAAAAAACATAGTTTTGATCAATAGAAGTAACCTAGTAGGAAAGCCACTATATCATTTATTGTTAGAAAAAAATGCAACGGTAATTACATGTCATTCTAAAACAAAAGGAATCGAAAAATTTTGTCAAGAAGCAGACATAATTATTACTGCAGTTGGGGATAGAACAAAATTCATTCTTACTCCAGAAATGATAAAAAATGAATCAATCATTATTGATGTAGCAATTTCAAGATTTGAAGATAAATTAGTTGGGGATTGTGATTTTGAAAAGATTATTGAAAAAGCATCATTTGCTACTCCAGTGCCAGGAGGAGTAGGTCCAATGACAGTTGCAATGTTATTAAAAAATACAATTACTGCTGCATCACTTGGAACTCAAATTGGAAGACAATAATAAAAAATCATTAAGAGAACTTCTTTTAGAAAGAAGAGACAACACATCTTTTGATTTATTAAAAATTGCAAGTAAAAAAATGCAAAAAAGAATCAACAAAGTATATGCATTCAAAGATGCTAAAAAAATAGGACTCTATTATCCAATTGGAAGCGAGATTCTTACTCAAGACATAATTCAAGAATTAATCAGTAAGGGAAAAGAAGTATTTTTACCAAAAGTGATAGGAGAAAATATGGAATTTAGAAAAATCGAAGATTTTGGGAGCCTAGAAATGGGTAAATTTGACATAATGGAGCCTAAGGATGATTGTCCTGTAAATAATGAATTAGATATCATGGTAGTTCCAACAGTTGGAATTTCACCATCAGGAGTTAGGTTAGGGTATGGTCACGGATTTTATGATAAATTTTTAGAAAACAAAAACATCATAACAATTTCTCTAGTTTTAGAAAAACAAATTATTAAAAATATTCCAAAATCAGAACACGACATAAACATGGACTGGATAATTACTGAAGATAGAATGTTTCAAACTCAAAAATAAGATAATCCTTTTTTTCCAATATCAGTTCGATAAATTTTGTTAGGCCAATTGATTTTTTTGATTTCAGAATATGCATTATTAATTGCAGAATCTAAAGTATCTCCTAAGGAAGTGACTCCTAAAACACGTCCACCATTTGACAAAACTTTTCCATCAGATTTTTTTGTTCCAGCATGAAAAACATTTGTTCCATTAGAAATAGAATCAAATCCAGTTATTTCCTCATTTTTTGGATAAGACCCAGGATATCCATCTGATGCTAAAACTACACATACTGCATATTGATCTTTCCAAGAAAGTGGAGGCAGTGAAGACAATGTTCCATCAACACTTGCAGTAAAATAATCATACAAATCAAAATCCATTCTCATGGTAATTGGTTGACATTCAGGATCACCCATACGGACATTATATTCTAAAACATAGGGTTTGTTATCCTTGATCATTATTCCGGCATACAAAAATCCCTTAAAAGAAATTCCTTCATTTTTCATTGCATGGATTGTTTTTTCAATAACTTCTTTTTGAATGGTTTTTGCTAAAACATCAGTCACTATTGGAGTTGGAGAATAAGCACCCATTCCACCAGTATTGGGACCTTTATCATCATCAAATACACGCTTATGATCTTGACTTGATGCCATTGGAAGTGCTACATTTCCATCAGATAGAGCAATGTATGAGGCTTCAATTCCATCAATTCTTTCTTCAACAATTATTTTATTACCAGCATCACCAAATGTTTTTTTTACTAAAATTGTTTCAATTGCAGAAATAGCATCATCAACACTATTGCAAACAATTACACCCTTTCCTGCAGCCAATCCATCAGCTTTGACTACAACATTGAAATCAATGGATTTTACATATTCAATAGCTTTTTGAGCATTGTCAAATATTTGAAATTGTGCAGTAGGGATATCATTTCTCTTCATGAAATTTTTTGCCCAAATCTTGCTTGATTCAAGTTGTGCAGCTGCTTGAGAAGGACCAAAAACTTTGAGATTTAATTTATTGAATTTATCGACAATTCCAGAAGCAAGAGGATCTTCTGGGCCAACTACAGTAAAACAATTATTTTTTTGGGCAAATTCAGCTAATCCATCCAAATCAGTTACATCTATTGGAATATTATTCTCAGTGCCACCGTTTCCAGGAGCAGTGTAAACTGTTTCTACTTTATTGCTTTGAGATAATTTCCAAGATAATGCATGTTCTCGACCACCAGAACCAACTACTAGAATATTTACCAATGAAAATAATCAATTGCCCAACAATATAATCCAATTCTCATAGAATCTGTTTATCTTTATAATGCCACAAACATATCAAAATCCAGATGGAATTAAATTCAAAATTTGATGCAAAGGCAATAGAATCAGAAATTAAAGAATATACAAAATCCATAGATGTTGAAAAACTGATTTTTG
>REGF01000015.1:5429-11275 GCA_003702465.1 Candidatus Nitrosomarinus sp.
TTATCTTTATAATGCCACAAACATATCAAAATCCAGATGGAATTAAATTCAAAATTTGATGCAAAGGCAATAGAATCAGAAATTAAAGAATATACAAAATCCATAGATGTTGAAAAACTGATTTTTGATTCAGATAAACCTGAAAAAATCAGATTCATTGAAGGTCCACCTACAATGAATGGAATTCCACATGCAGGACATTTGAGAGGCAGAGTCATCAAAGATTTATGGTATAGGTTTAACACTTTACAAGGAAAAAAAATTGAGTTTAATGGTGGATGGGACACACAAGGACTTCCCGTCGAATTACAAGTTGAAAAAGAATTAGGAGTTACCGGAGGTAAAACTGAAGCAATCAAAGAATTTGGAGTTGAAAGAATTGTTTCAGAATGTAAAAAAGTTGTAGAAAAATTCAACAAAACATGGGTTAAAGTTGATGATTCACTTGGAATGTCATTTAATCATGAAAAAGCATATTGGACATTCAAAGATGAATTCATTGAAAGAGAATGGCAGGTTCTCAAAAACGCATATGAAAATAAAATTTTGGAAGAAGATTTTACCGTAATTGCATATTGTCCTAGTTGTCAAACATCATTAAGTCATGCAGAAGTTAATCAAGGATATGAGGAAGTAAAAGATCCATCACTTTACTACAAAGTAAAATTAGTCAATGAAGATGCATTTTTGATTGTATGGACTACAATGCCATTTACATTAGTTACAGATGCAATGGTAGGACTAAATCCAGAGGAAGATTATGTTTACGTTAAAGTTGAAAATGAAACATGGGTAGTAGGAAAAACAAGATTAGAAGAATTCATGTTAGAAGTTAAGATTGAAAAATATGAAATTCAAAAAACAGTCAAAGGTTCTGAATTTGAGGGAAAAAAATACATCCATCCATTATTAGATTTAATTCCAGAATTAAATGAATATTCAAAATTAGATAATTACCATATTGCAGTATCAGAATCATTTGTAGATGCAAGTACTGGAAGTGGGTTAGTGCACTTGTCACCGGCAAATGGTGAAGAAGATATCAAAATTGCTAATAAAAGACAAGTGAAAATTTTTAGTCCAATCAATGATGAGGTAAAATTCACAAATCAAGCAGGAAAATATGAAGGAATGTTTGTCAGAGATGCAGATAGACCAATAGTTGAAGATCTAAAAGAATGCAACGCATTAGTAAGAATTGGAAAAATTAAGCACAAATATCCACTCTGTTGGAGATCCCACCATCCCATTGTTTGGTTAGCAAGAAAAGGATGGTTTTACAAATTAGATAGACTAGATAACAAGGCAATTGATGCAGCAGAAAGTGTAGAATACTTTTTTGAACAACCAAAAAATAGATTTTTAGGAATTATTAAAGAAAGACACCCGTGGTGTATTTCACGAGAAAGAATATGGGGGTGTCCATTACCTGTATGGAGTTGTGAAGAATGTGGTGAAAAAAATTGGTTTTTTTCTAGAAAAGAAATCGTTGAATCAGCAGACAAATTACCAGATGGGCCAAATTTTGAATTACATAGACCGTGGATCGACAATATTACAATTAAATGTAAAAAATGTAATAGTGTAAAAACAAAAAGAGAAGAATATGTTTTAGATACATGGCACAACAGTGGTTCTGCACCTTTTTCATCATTGACAAACGAAGAATATCAAAATGAAATTCCAGCACCATTTTTTACAGAAGGTATTGATCAAACTAGAGGATGGGCTTATACATTACTAATTGAAAATGTAATTCTAAACAATAGTGCAACCCCACCTTACAAATCATTTTTGTTTCAAGGACATGTTCTTGATGAAAAAGGTGGAAAAATGAGTAAGAGTAAAGGAAATGTGTTAGAAGGGGAAGAACTATTAGAAAAATACCCAGTGGATTTGATAAGATTTTACTTTATGTGGAAAGCAAGTCCAATTGAACCACTTAGTTTCAGTACAGATGAATTGATGTCTAGACCATATCAAGTAATCAACACATTATTCAATCTACACCTATACTTTAAACAAAATAGTCAATACGATAATTTTGATAATTCAAATTCAATTGAATGGGCAAAAAGCAACGGCACTTTAACATCACCAGATATTTGGTTACTATCTAAACTTCAAAAATTAATTCTTAAGGTTACTGAAAAAAATGAGACATGTAAATTTCACGAAGGAGCAAAAGCAATTGATGACTTTATTATCAATAACCTAAGTCAAATTTACATTCCTATCACAAGAGGAGAATTATGGGATGAATCTGAAGAGAGAAAAGACAGACGCCTATCAATTTATGCAGTTTTACACGAAGTTCTTAAAATATTAGATATTTTGATCCATCCATTTTGTCCATTTACAAGTGAATATCTTTACCAAGCAGTATTCAAAGACAAACAAAGTATCCTGCTTGACAAATGGCCAGAGTATCAAGAATCATTGGTTAATGAAGAAATTGAAGAATCATTTGACATTATGAAAGACGTAGTATCAATTTCATCAGCAGCTAGAATGAAAGGGAAATTAAAAAGAAGGTGGCCACTAAATGAAGCACAAATTTGTGTTATGAAAAATCAAAAATCAAAATTAGAATCATTATCAGATTTATTAAAATCACAATTAAATGTAGAAAAATTCAACATAATAGAAATTGAAAATGAAGAAGGTTTAGAACAATTTTTAAAATTAAAAGAATTAGGGTTACCAGTAAAAGCTACATTAGAATTAGAAAGAAAAAAGATTGGACCTAAAGCTAAACAACATATGGGAAAATTAGTAAACAAATTCTCTGAAACAAACACAGATGAAATTATTTTAGCATTACAAAAAGATAACAAGTTTGATTTTAAGATAGAAGAAGAAATAATCTCTCTAGATAAGGAAGATTTCATTGTAGATTATGATGCAAATGAAAATTTTGCAGTTGCAAATCGAGATGGATTGATAGTATTCATCTCTACATCCAGAAATAAAGAAATGATGGCAAAAGGATTGGTAAAAGATGTTGCAAGAAGGTTACAAACACTCAGAAAAGAACGAGGGTATAATCCAACAGATGTTTTAGAGATAGCATCAATTTTAGAATTAGATGAAGAATCATTAGAAATGATTAAAGAAAAAAGTGAAGAATTGGCATTTTTAGTAAGAGTGAAAAAAGTAAATTTTGAAGAATCCTGTAAGGAATACAAACTAGATGATATTGATGGTCAAAAAATCAGAATATCTGTAGAATGAGATTTTATGTAATATTTTTATGTGAACCATTACTTACTCAAAGAAATGTCTGATTCAAAACCAAATGTTGTTGGAATTAACGTTTTAAAACAAAACGGCTTGGATGTAGATGAATTAGTAAAGGAATTAATCAAAAATGCTGCTGTTGAATTTACAGCATACTATTACTTTACCAATCTCAGAGCACATTGTACAGGCATGGAAGGAGAAGGCCTCAAAGGAATTATTGAAGATGCAAGATTAGAAGATCTTAGTCACTTTGAAGCATGTATTGAGAGAATTTACCAATTAGGAGGTTCTCTACCAAATGATGCAACTGAATTTATCAAAATTTCAGGTTGTGAATTTTTACAACTTCCACCAAATCCAACAGATCATAAAGCAATTCTAGAAAAATGCCTCAAAGCAGAACAAGGCGCCATAGTCAATTGGGATAAAATTTGCAAAATGACATTAGGCAAAGATCCTGCCACATATGATATTGCAAAAGATATTCTTGCTGAAGAAATAGAACATGAATCATGGTTCTTAGAATTAATCTATGGAAGACCATCTGGACACATGAGAAGAAAGTATGCAGGAGAAAGACCTCATACAAGAAAGCATTCTAGAGCATTAGATATGGCATAATTGCCAAATCATTTTCTTTCTTTATTGAAAATTTGTGATTTCATTGAAGACAAATAGTTAAGATGATTTGTTTTATCACGGTTATATAGAAAAATCACTCAGTATTATTATGGTAAAACAGATTAGTTTGGATGCTTGGCAAATTCAACAACTATCAGATTTGTTAAAAAAGGGATCAGATATTGTTGCAAAAACAAACAAACCGATTATTTTGTACAGACAAACTCTGGATGAAGAAGATGAATCATATGAAGAGATTGTATGCAGTCTTACCAAAGGATACGTAATTGAACAAATGGTTACATCAGGAGGGATTCTTGTCCCAAGCTTTCATCAACAATTTGTTTTTAGAATTGAAGAATATCCACAAGAATTGTTAAGAAAAAGTAAAGATCGCTTTTTAGAAATGATTGATTTTCTCCAAGAGCAATTAAAATAGCCTCATAAGTATATAAAGACCGTAAAATCCATCACTCTTGCATGCAACTATTAGAATATCAAGCAAAAGAGCTTTTCAGAGAATATGGAATTAAGTTGTTAGACAGTATTTCATCAACTAACATAGAAGAAGGTAGAAAACATGCAAAAGAATTAGGATATCCATTTGTTATTAAGATTCAAGTTCCTGTTGGAGGTAGAGGTAAAGCAGGAGGTATTCAAAAGTGTCAAAATGATGACGAATTTGAATTAAAATATCCACAAGTTATGGATTTAGAAATTAAAGGTGAAAAAGCAAGAGCCATTCTATTAGAAAAAATGGCAGATATTAAAAAAGAATTGTACTTATCCATTTTCCTAAATCGTTCAAAAAGATGCTATACAATCATTGCATCAGCTGAAGGAGGAGTAGAAATTGAATCAGTTAAAAATCAAATTATTAAAGAAATAGGATTAGGAGAAGTTTCAGATGAAGTTGCAAATGAAGTTGCAAAAGAAATGGGATTAGAAGGAAGTATAGCAGATGGAGTAGCAGATACATTGAAAAAATTATCAAAATTAACAATTGAAAAAGAAGCTGAATTAGTAGAAATTAATCCACTTGCAATAATGCAAGATGATTCAGTCACAGCACTTGATGGAAAATTTGTAACAGATGATAATGCAAATTTCAGACACGATGAATTACAAAAATATCAAGAAAAATCAGAAATTGAAGAACAAGCTGAAAAAAGTGGATTTTCATTAGTTGAGTTAGATGGAGACATTGCAGTAGTTGGAAATGGTGCAGGACTGGTTATGTCTACATTAGACATGTTATCAGACAATGGCGGAAAACCAGCATGTTTCTTAGACGTTGGTGGTGGTGCAACTACAGAATCCGTTTATGAGGCATTAACTTTGATTAGTAAATTAGACAGAGTAAAAGGAATTCTAGTTAATTTGTATGGAGGAATTGTAAAAACTACAGTTGTAGCAGAAGCATTCCTTAAGGCTTATGAAAATAATTTAATTGATATTCCAGTATTTTCAAGATTAAAAGGAACAGAATCAGAAAAAGCTAAAGAAATGTTAGAGGGTTCAAGAACCAACATTTTTGATTCTGTAGAAGAAGCAATTAATGCAGCAGTTATGGGAGTAAAAAAATGACAGATATTTTTGGATTATTGAAAGGTAAGCCTGAAGATTCAGATTATGAAAATAAAGGAGTAATAGTTCAAGGAATTACAGGAGCATATGGTTCACTACATGCAAAACAAATGATTGCATATGGAACCAATGTAGTTGCAGGAGTTACTCCAGGTAAAGGTGGACAAAAATTTGAAGAAACAATTCCAGTATACAATACAATGCAAGAAGCAGTAGATGCAACAAATGCAAAAATTTCAATTGTATTTGTTCCAGCAAAATTCTTTTTGCAAGCAGCAAAAGATGCATTAAATTCAGGAATTAAGTTACTAGTTGCAATTCCAGAACATGTTCCAGTTAGAGATACAATGGAAGCATTAGAGTTAGCAAAACAAAAGGATGCAGTAATCATTGGA
>REGF01000015.1:11285-16894 GCA_003702465.1 Candidatus Nitrosomarinus sp.
AAACACACCAGGATTAATGATTCCAGAATTAATCAAAATAGGAATTATGCCTCCAATGCCTTTCAAAGCAGGTAAAATTGCAGTATTATCAAAAAGTGGAACTTTACTTTATGAAATTTCTGATGCATTAACTAATGCAGGATTTGGACAATCAATTACAATTGGAATTGGAGGAGATCCAGTAAACGGTACAAGATTAATTGATGCGTTTGACATGGTTAAAGACATCTCTGATTTAGAAGGATTAGTAATTGTAGGAGAGATTGGAGGAGATTCTGAAGAAATGTTAGCTCAAAAAATTATTGATTCAGGATTTAACAAACCAACTGTTGCATATATTGCAGGAAGAGCAGCTCCTAAAGAAAAGAGAATGGGTCATGCAGGAGCAATTGTAATGGGAACATATGGTTCAGCAGAATCTAAAGTTTCAATGTTTAACAAAGCAAACATTCCAGTAGCAAAAAGACCAGCAGAAGTACCAGTCTTATTAGCAGGAAAAATGGAAAAATAGATTAGAATAAAAGGAAGAGATAGAGGAGAAAATTAAATGCCAATTACAGACCCTGAAAAGAAAAGAATTGCACAACAAGCACGATTAGTAATGAGAATTTGCTTCAAATGTGGATGCAGAAATGATGTAGGGGCAACAAGATGTAGAAAATGTAGAAATCCATACTTGAGATTAAAGAATAGAAATCTCGGCGTTAAGAAATAGAATTAAGATAACATCAATCTTTCACGATATTCTCGTATTGCATATTTTAAAGCAGATTCATGGGTTTTAACAAATGATTTTGCTTCATTTGGATCGTCGATTTCTTCAAAAGATAATTGTAAATCATCAGGTAATTCCTCATTCATTTGAAACAATATTCTTACAGACGTTGTACATTGACCTAAATTATTTTCTGAATATAACGCTAAAATCATTCTGTCAATTAAAGTATCAAATTCTTTTAAAGTTATAAAAAATATTTTCATTTTTCATACAAAAAGGTTAGGTAATAACAAAATATCATCAATGTAAAGATAGAAAACCATGTATGTTGATAAATTATTTGGACTGGTCGTCTAGTTTGGTTTGGATGACGCACTCACACTGCGTAAGGAAGAAATTCCCGCAAAGGTCGTGGGTTCAAATCCCATCCGGTCCATTAATTAAAATTAATTTTTGTAAAATTTCTAAAAAAGTAAATTCAAAATAACTATATGTCATAATTTAATATCAAAAAAAGTGTCATTTTACAATCACATACCAATTAATTTTAAACAAGCAGAATTAATTGAAAGAGATGATGGCCATTATTATCAAACACCATCTGGTGAAATCTATCCATCAATAACAACAATCCTACATCAAACAATGTCCTTAGAAAAAAAAGAAGGTTTAGAAAATTGGAAAGAGCAAGAAATTGCTGCAGACTATATCACACAAGAAGCAGCAATTATAGGCACAGAAACTCACAAATTAATTGAAAATCACATTAATGAAGTAAAACAAACAGATGAAGTAAGATTACTTTCAGTGGCACATTTTAACAACCTTATACCATTTTTACAAAAAATTAATGATGTTCATGGAACTGAATTAAGATTATACAGCAACAAAATGAAACTTGCAGGAACATCAGATTGTATTGCAAGTTATGATGGAGAATTATCAATAATTGATTACAAAACAAAACGAAGTAATCAAAAAGAAGAATGGATGACAGATCACTTTATTCAAGGAACAGCCTATTCAGAGATGTTTAAAGAATTAACAGGGATTGAAGTTAAACAAGTGGTCATTTTGGTAAGCAGTGAAAAAAATTCAAGAATGGAATTTGTGAAAAAAACTGAAGATTATAAAGATCTGTTGACTCAACGTCTCAATCAATTTTATGATGTTTTAGAATAACAGGTTAATCTAGTAGAAATGAATAATAAATTATTTAAAGAACTTTGAAAGTACAGTTTTTGTTATGAATAAAAAAATTGGTTTAATTGCAATGACATCAATTATTGCGATGTTAGGGATAATGGCAGTTCCAAATACAGCATCTGCAGAAATAAATCAAGTTAGTGTTACACCAATTAATGAAAAAGTAAGTCTTGAAACAACAATTACAACATTAACTGTTCCTGAAAATAACACCTTACCATGGGGTACAGTTTATGGAGCAGCATCAGATGTTGCTGAAAGATATCCAGTAATCATTCAATTCTACAAAGGAGATGAAGCAGTACATGTAGCACAAATTGACACTAAAGGAGATGGCTCATATGAATACAAATTCAGAGTTAGAAACCTAGATCATCAAACTGGACAATTTACAGACATATTTGAGGGCCAATATACTGTTAAAATATTCAAAGTCATTCCAAACACCAATCTCATAGCCTAAAAATTAATTCCATAGTTTCATATACTAAGTATTTATCAGAACAGCTGTAAAATGAGTAAAAATTTTTGGCACGATATTGAAACAGGATCTGATGTTCCAGAGATAATTAATGCCATAGTAGAAATTCCAAAAGGCTCTATGAACAAGTATGAATATGATAAGAAAAATAATTTAATTAAATTAGACAGAGTATTGTTCTCTCCATTTCACTATCCAGGAGATTATGGATTAATCCCACAAACATTATCAGAAGATGGAGATCCATTAGATGCATTAGTTCTTGTAACAAATCCAACATTCCCAGGAATATTGATTGAATCAAGACCAATTGGATTACTACAAATGAAAGATGACGGAGAACCAGATGATAAAATTATTTGTGTTTCAACAAATGATCCTAGATACCTACACACAACAGATATTCAAAATATAGAGGATCATCATCGTTCAGAAATTGCTCACTTCTTCCAAGTTTACAAAGAGTTAGAAGGAAAAAAAGTTGAGATAATCGGATGGAAATCAGCAAAAGAAGCTAAAGCAGTGATTATTGAATCAATCAAGAGATACAAAGAGACTCTAAAAAAATATTAGAAAATGCAAAAAGAATGCGAGCATTTCTTACAAAAAAAAGAAAACATTTCTCCAAATACAATAAAATGTGAAGAATGTGAAAAAGAACATCTTCCAACAGTTGCGCTAAGAATGTGTCTTACATGTGGACATGTTGGATGTTGTGATTCATCAATTGGAAAACATGCAACAAAACATTTCAAAGATACAGGCCATCCAGTCATGAAAGCAATTCCAGAAGATATTTGGAAATGGTGCTACATTCATGAAGAATATTATTAGATGAATCTATGAAATAAATCAAAAAATTAGTTATGAAAGCTTTTATGCTAAAAATGCATAAACATTTGGATGATTAAAACAGCTACAACAGGAGATTATTCATAATGGCAAAAGCTTACATTTTGATGAATTGTCATTTAGGAGAAGAAGTAGAAGTAATTCAATCATTACAAAAAATAGTAGGAATTAAAGAAGTTCATGGAACACTCGGACTATACGACATTGTTGCACAAATTGAGTGTACTACAGATGAAAAAATTCAACAGATAGTAACACAACAAATTAGAAAAATGCCAAAAATTCAATCAAGCATGACATTAACTAGTTCTGAATCAGGACAACTATTTCAAATCACAGAAAAATTAGCAGGGGCAATGTTGGGTCAAAATTTAAGTCAAGCATATGTAGTGTTTCACAGTGAGAAAGGAGAAGAATATCCAATTTTAAAAAATCTTTGTAATATACCAGAAGTTAAAGAAGCTGATGTGGTTTTTGGATATTATGATGTAATTTGTAGAATAGAGTCATCAAGTGAAGAAGTTTTGCAAGATATTATCACTAAAGCAGTTAGAAGATTACCTAATCTAAAAACCAGTATGACATTAAATATAATCAAAGAACAAGAATCAAAATAAAAAATTATCAAAAAGGTATTCATTTTTTAATAGTTGTCAATTAGAAAAAATATGGAACAGTATCAACTTGGGGAATGGGATTTATCAGAATTAGCAAAAAATCCAAAAAGTCCTGCATTTCAAAAACAAATTAAAGATTTAGAGGATCAAGCAAAAAAATTTGAAAAAATAAAATCAAAACTTAATCCAAAAATGTCATCTAAACAATTTAAAACGATATTACAACAAGTAGAAGAAATTTCTCATAAAATGAGCAAAATTGGAGGCTATGCATCACTAGCATATTCATCAAACACCCAATCTGATGAAGCAACATCACTTATGACACAAATGTCAAAATTAGGTTCAGAGATTTCAAATAAAATTTT
Organism: Candidatus Nitrosomarinus sp.; assembly: GCA_003702465.1. Classification (GTDB taxonomy): domain Archaea; phylum Thermoproteota; class Nitrososphaeria; order Nitrososphaerales; family Nitrosopumilaceae; genus Nitrosopumilus. The sequence continues at coordinate 15,528 of REGF01000015.1, forward strand.
ATTTTTTGATTTATGGTGGAAAACTCAAGTAGATGAAAAAAATGCAACTAGACTCATGAAAGAAACAGGAGAATTAAAAGAATATCTCACATACAAAAGATTGTTTGCAAAATATGCATTAAGTGAATCAGAAGAAAAAATTATCAATACATTAGATGTCACAGGAATTTCGGCATTAGTGAAATTATATGATAAAATTACTAATGCCTTTGAATACAAAATGAAAATTGGAAATAAAACAAAAGTAATGACCAGAGAAGAATTAACAAATTATGTTAGAAGTACAAATCCAAAAATAAGAGAAACTGCTTACAAAACAATTCTTACAAAATATACAGAAAACAAAGGAGTAATTGGAGAAATTTATCAAAATATTGTTTTGAATTGGAAAAACGAAGGAATGGAACTAAGAGGTTACAAAAGTCCAATTTCAATGAGAAATATTGGCAACGATGTTGATGATAAAACAATTGAATCACTGCTAAGTATTTGCAAAAAAAATTCACCAGTTTTTCAGAAATTCTTTGTTCAAAAAGCAAAAATGTTGGGTATGAAAAAATTGCAAAGATATGATCTATATGCACCAGCAGCAGCAAAAATTAAAGAAAAAAATTATTCATATGACCAATCTGTTAAACTAGTGTTTGAATCATTAGGTAAATTTAGTAATACATTAGAAGAATTTGCCAGAAAGGTTTTCAACGAAAACCATATCGATTCATCCATAAGACCAGGAAAAAGAGACGGAGCATTTTGCAGTACACTTACTCCAAAAATTACACCATATGTCTTAGTCAATTTTACTGGTAAATCCAGAGACGTTTTTACCTTAGCCCATGAATTGGGGCATGCAGTACACAGTCAAGCAGCACAAGATAAATCAATTTTAGTTCAAGATGCACCACTACCACTAGCTGAAACAGCATCAACATTTTCAGAATTATTACTATATGATAATTTATCAGACAAGATTTCTGATGACCAAAAAAAGATTATGTTGGCTGAAAAAATTGATGATTTGTATGCTACAATTCTAAGACAATCATTTTTTACAATTTTTGAAGTTGATGCTCATGATTTAATCAGTAAAGGCACAACAATTGATGAAATCTCAAAAGTGTATTTACAAAATTTAAAAGGTCAATTTGGTAATTCAGTAAATCTTTCAGATGATTTTGGAATAGAATGGAGTTGTATTCCACATTTCTATCACACGCCATTTTACTGCTACGCATATTCATTTGGAAATTTGTTAGCGTTATCATTATTTCAAAGATATAAAAAAGAAGGAAAAGATTTTGTCAAATCATATATTGATATTTTGGCTGCAGGAGGTTCAAAAAAACCTGAGAAACTTTTATCTGAAC
>REGF01000015.1:16904-18014 GCA_003702465.1 Candidatus Nitrosomarinus sp.
GAACACGGATTAGATATCAGATCACCCAAATTTTGGCAAGAAGGTTTTGATTATGTAAATCAACAAGTCAAAACTCTATCATCGTTAAATTAATTCAAAAATAAATCAAAGATAGAATTAATCATCGTTATTTTTTTCTGGTAAAGTGTATCTAGAAATTATTTTTTCAACATCAACAATTAGATTGTCTTTAATTTTTTTTAATGAATTTTCAGGATTATCAGATTGTGAAATTAAATAATTTAATTGATCTAATAGAGCATGTTGTACACGTAAAACTAATAATTCAGAAATACTTTTTTCGCTTGTAAAATCAGCTTCTGTGATATTTACTGCCTGATTAGCCATCTTAAATGTAAAAGTAGAAGAATATCCACCTCGGCTAAATGCAATATCTCTAAGAACTAATTTTTTAACTTCATCAGGATTTCCCATTCCTGAACGTGCAACCATATCGTTTAATTGATCTAATATTGCATATTGAACTCTAGTTTGTAACAACTCAGGAATTGTTTTAGCATTTTCAATTTCTGTAATGTTTACTTTTTCATTACCAATATTGATAATTTTATTCATAATTGAAATTAGAATTATTTTATGTTAAAGTATTTCTAAAAATTAGTTTTGAATTTTTTAGAATAATGGGGCTGACAGCCCAACGCATGGACTGCCAGCTTGTTCCCCGAACGGTTTGAATTCGATGTCAAAAATAATTCAGAAATATATCATTTAAACCTTTGAATTATTTTAAGTCTAATTTTGGAGGCTTGATTTTTCGCAGGGTTCCAATAAGAATTCCAATTGTTACTCCTAACTGATAAAGAAAATACAATAAAACTTCAAAAGAACTAGGAGTAAGATCTGTGAATCTACTCAATGCAGTAAATACCAATAACAAACTACTGAAAAAGAAAACAAATCCTTTGACAATCCCATGTAAATTTGTGAATTTTAAAATTACAAAAGTCATTACCATGATTGAAAAAGCAAGAATAGTCAAAAATCCAGTATTCATTCCAAAAATCATGAAAACAGTTGAAACAAAATCATTAGGATTGGCTATAGCTAAATTTGTAAGATCAATTTTTTCAGGAGACTGAAATCTAGGAA
>REGF01000001.1:0-31059 GCA_003702465.1 Candidatus Nitrosomarinus sp.
CTGCTATGATTTTTTGCTTTAATGCTGTAACAAGATCTTTTTCATTTACTACTTTTCCTCTAGATGTATTTATTAGAAATGCAGTCTTTTTCATTTTTTTAAAAACCTTCATGTTAAAAATTTGATTTGTTTCTGCTGTATGTGGAACATGAATTGAAATTATGTCACTTTTTGAAATTAACTTATCAAATGTTACATATTTTATTCCTAACTTTTTTTCTTCTTTTTCTGGAATTTTTTTCCTATTGTGATAAATTATTTCCATATCAAAGGCTTTTGCCCTTTTAGCAAGAGTTTTACCGATTCTTCCTAAACCCATTATGCCTAAAGTTTTTCCTTGTAAATCAAATCCTACATAATCATGTGCTCCGTAGATCTGTTTCCATTTCTCTTTTCTGATTATTCTGTCTCCTTCTGAAATCCTTCTTAAAGAATCAAGTAATAATCCAAATGCTAAATCTGCTGTTGCGTCTGTTAAAACTTCTGGAGTATATCCTACTCTGATCCTCCTTTCTTTTGCAAATTCTAAATCAATGTGGTCATACCCAACACTATACGTGCTAATTACTTTGAGTTTATTTGCACATTGTATAATGTCTTTATTGATTTTATCGTATGGGAAACAAATCAAGCCATCTGAATTTTTAATTTTAGATTTCAATATGTTTTGAGGAATTGGAATTTTTCCTTTATGGATCTCTATTTGAAATTTCTTTTTTAATTCTTTTAACGCAAAATCGTGTAATGTTCTTGTAAGGAAAATTTTTTGTTTCATTCATTTTAGATTAATCTCAAACCATTTATACGATTTCTTTGTATCTACATCATGTCTTCTAAAATTGAAGAAGAAGAATTTGCAATTTGCATAGATTGTGGAAATTTTATTGAAAAATGCGTATGTGTTTGTCCGTATTGTGGAGAACGTGATAAATGTGAATGTGCTTTATTTGATGCAGCAACAGGTGGATAATTGAATAACCTCTTACCATTTTGTATTTATTTGAAAAAGGATTTAGAAAATCATGAATACTGATTTTACTTGGTTAATTGGTGGTCCTCAAGGAAGTGGAGTAGAATCTGGTGCTAATATTTTCTCCAAAGTTTGTTCTCAAATGGGCTATCAGGTATTTGGTAAAAGGGAATTTTATTCTAACATTAAAGGTGAACACAGTTACTTTACTGTAAGAATTTCCGATGAAAAAATACATTCTAACGTAAATGATGTGAATTTGATGGTCTCATTTGATGCTGAAACAATTTTCCGCCATTTTGATGAAATTTCTTCTGATGGTGGAATTATCTATGATTCTGAATTAGAAAATATTGATACTGATAAAGTCAGAACTTTGGATAAACCTTTCAAAGATAGATTACATAAATTACTAGAATCAAAAAATAAACCATTTACTATTGCAGGAGTTTTAGAACTAGCTAAAGAAAATGGTGTTAAAATTTTTCCAGTTTCATTCAAAAAATTACTTGAAACTCTTTCTGAAGAAGTTGAAAATCCTAGATTACGTGGTTTAGTCAGAATGTATAACGTTATTGGAGTTTCATTATCTCTTGGATTGATTAAAATGCCATCGGATTCATTGGTAAATTCCATTGATGAAATATTTTCTAAAAAACCACAAATTGCAGAAATAAATCAACAAGCTGCAAGTTTTTCATATAATTATGCATCAAAAAATTTTGAAAACTTTAATCACGTATTATCTGGAATAGAAAAACAATCTGATACAATTTTAGTCCAAGGTCATTTTGGATGTTCGCTGGGTAAAATGGTATGTGGTTGTAGATTCCAATCTTATTATCCAATTACTCCAGCTTCTGATGAAAGTGTTTATCTTGAATCAAATGAAATTCTAGAAATTGAAAATGGTAGACCTGGTTCAACAATTGTAGTACAAACAGAAGATGAAATATCTGCAATAGGAATGATGATTGGTTCTGCACTTACTGGAACTCGTTCATCTACATCTACTTCTGGTCCTGGATTTGCATTAATGACTGAAGCCCTAGGGTGGGCTGGAATCAATGAAGTTGCAGTTGTGATTACCTTATACCAAAGAAGTGGCCCTTCAACAGGTCTTCCTACTCGTCATGGTCAAGATGATTTACTATTTACAGTATTTGCTGGATGTGGTGATTTTCCAAAAATTGTTTATGCTTCTGGTGATATTGAAGAGAGTTTCTATGATACTGGAAATTGTTTTAATTATGCAGACAAATATCAAGTTCCTGTTATTCATATGATGGATAAATTCTTGTCTAGTTCTGTTGTTACTTGTAAAAAATTCAATCCTAAGAAAATTTCAATTGATCGTGGAAAATTACTTGATAAGGTTGAAGGTGAATACAAGCGATTTGAATTAACTGATGATGGAATTTCTCCTCGTGCAAAACTTGGAATGGATAATGGAGTATTTTGGAATACTGGTGATGAATCTGATGAATATGGACATATTACAGAAGATCCGCAAGTTCGCATTAGTATGATGGATAAAAGAATGTCTCGATTGGATTTGGCATTAGAAACTATTCCTGAAAATGAACAAGCTGTTCCATTTGAAATTCATGATTATACAATTATTTCTTGGGGTTCCACAAAGGGTCCAATTCTTGATGCACAAGCAATGTTAAAAAAAGAAGGTATCGATATTGGATTTGTTCAGATTAAATTGTTGCATCCTTTTCCTACCGAATACGTTAAATCTTTACTAAAGGATGCTAAGGTATTGATTGACATAGAGGCAAATCATTCTGGACAATTAGGAAAGATTTTCAAACAAAATATTACAAGAGAAATTGATTATCATATTTTGAAATATACTGGAAGAGGAATGACAAGTACTGAACTATATGATTCCTTAAAGAGGATTGTAGAAAATAAAGCATCAAAAAGGGAGATTCTTAGTCATGGCGCTTAAACTGGCTGATTTCAAGACTGACGTACATAATGATTGGTGTCCGGGATGTGGTGATTTTGGAATTGTCAATGCATTACAAATGGCATTAGCAGAAATGGGAATTGAACGTGACAAAGCAACAATTTTCTCAGGAATCGGTTGTTCTGGAAAAACATCTCATTTTATCAATACCTATGGTGTTCATACGTTACACGGTAGAGTACTAACTTTTGCTCAAGGTGGTAAACTAGCAAATCCCGACATGACTGTTGTTGCAGTCGGTGGAGATGGTGATGGATTAGGAATTGGTGCAGGTCATTTTGTTGCAGCTGGTAGACGAAATATCGATATGACTTACATCATTTTTGATAATGGTGTTTATGGATTAACAAAAGGACAAGCATCTCCAACACTCAAACTTGGTGAACAAACAAAATCCTTACCTTCTCCAAATACTAATTCTAATGTTAATCCAATCGGTTTAGCAGTAGCCAGTGGATTCACTTTTGTTGCACGTGGATATTCTTATGATGTTAGACATCTCAAAGATTTAATCATAAAAGCAGTTAAACACAAAGGTCTTTCATTTCTTGATGTATTACAACCATGTCCTACTTACAATGATGTCAATACAAGAGATTGGTATGCAGGAGTTGATTTAGCAAAAGAATCTATGGAAAGACATTCTAGAATTTACAAACTTGAAGATACTAAATTTGATCCAACTGTAAATTATGCTGGTGAAGTTGAAGTAAACGAGAAACTATCTCAAGCTTTAGTAAAATCTCTAGAATGGGGAGATAAAATCCCAATTGGTGTCTTCTATCAAAATGAATTAGTTTCACCATTTAGTACCAGACTTACTGACAAAATTCCAAATTATCTAGAAAATCCTCCTGCAAAACAAGTAATATCTGATGCTGGATTGCCTAATACAGATATTTCCAAAATTCTTGATTCTTTGAAGGTATAGCCTGTTTATTCATCATTTTCTTTTCTAATTTCTTTCCAGACATCTCCTCTGAAAGAAAATTCTTTATCTTTTGATTTTGCCTTATCCAATCTCCATCTGATTGATTCAACATCAAATTTGTAATCTACTTCCACAATATCTTTTGGAATTTTTTTAGGATCTAAATGATGTTGAAGCAATTCTACTACGAAATCCATTTTTTCTACTGCATTGTTGAACCATTCTCGTTCTATTACATCAACAATGAATACAATTCTCGGTTTTCCTGAAAAATTAATTATAATTTTTAATGGATTGCGAGTTCCCCTTCTACGTTTGTATTCTTTTAAAACATCTTTTACTTTTTCCCATCGTTTAAAATCAAACCATTTGAAAAATGCTTCATTAAATGCTAAAGGAATATCAATTTTTAGAAAACTAACATAATTTTCATCATTATTTTCTATTTCTTCTTGTTCTATTGTAAATCTGGAATTTAGAAATCCATACAATACTTCTATTTCCCAAGGTGAAATTCCATAGTAAGTTAATTTTGTTTTTAATGCTTCAGACAATAATTCATTGTATTCAAATTTGTAATTAAAGCTTCAATTTTCCATAAATTGGCTCAAAATATTAAAATTATATAGATTAGTTTGCTATGATAGTCATGAAGAAAGAGTTTGTTGTAAAAAGCATTGATTCTGCTCCTGATGGGGCACCATATGTGATACTATCTTTATCTTCATTAAAAGACCTCAAAGAAGGAAATCAAAACCCTCAGTCACCATTTGGTTCACCTAAAGTAATGGGATTTTCTAACATGAATGATATGATGAAAGATCTAAACAAAATGATGTCTGGTGCAGGTGGTGCTTTTGGAATGCAATCAGGTATTACTCAATTAAAACTTGAAATGCATGAGTACAAAGAAATGGGTCTTTCAGTTGGTGATAAAGTATTTCTTGAATTAACTAAAGAAGAAACACTTGGTGTTTAGAAAATTTTTAATTTTTACCAAATAGTATTGAAAAATTTCCAACCATAAAATGCAGCTACTGTTGCAATAACAAATAACATTGGTTTCCATGCAAATACGGGTATTCCTGGAGTTGCAAGTTTTACTTTATAGTTATCAACTACTGTTGTAATATTTTTCTTAATTTTATCGTGCCAAATATTGTAATCAATTTGATACTTTTTCAAAATTTCTTCAACTTCATAAACTACAGGTGTTCTTTGTGAAAACAAATGTTGAAGATAGTCTCTAGACACTTCAACTTCTGCATGAATTCCAATCTTTCCATCTTCTAAATCCACCATTCTAACATGCATCTCCCAAGGTTTTTTTAATTTCAGATTTAGACCACTACCAATTTGGTCAGGTTGTTTATGTTCAAATTTTACTTTTGTAAATCCTTCTTCTCTGAAAATTTTACTTAATTCTTCAAAACTTTTTTTTACAACAATGTGGAGCTGCTCAACTCCTTCTGCACTATCTACGTGAATTTTGTGCTTTATTCCATCGATAAATGAAACTGTTTTTGGATATTTTGTCAAATATTCCATAATTTTTCTCTTTGACTCCTATATTTAAAAAAACTACTCTGATACACCTAGTTTTTTGGTGGTTTTGAAAGACCTCGTACATATACACATTGTTCTGGTGCAATTGCCATTTCTGATGAATTAATTTTTCTATCTGTAAGCTTTGCACCTGAGTTTCTTACGATTGCAAATGGTTTTGATTCTCCTCCTTCACCCATTTTGTGATTTGCAATTGTTGCCAGATTATCTACTACTGCTTGAAATGTAACTTTTAATGGATTTCCATCTAAATCTTTTTTAGATCTCATATCTAATACTGGTTCAATTCCTGCACAAGATATTGCAACTCCTGAAGTTCCAACTCTTGCAGGCATTAATCTACTGTCTACTAAAATTACCCCAACATGGATCAATAATTTCAAAAATATTTTTCTTCTAATTTGTTCTGCAATTAGATAAGGATCTTTAGGATATAGTATTGCTTTACCTTTTTTTGCATTTGATTTATCAATTCCTGCATTAGGTGCCATAATGTTATCTGCAGATGTAATTACAAATCCTCCAATTCCTCCAAAAATTTTATCTGATTCTCTAATGATGACTTCAGCAATTCCAGGTTTTAATTTAAATTCATCAGCAATTTTTTCTCCAAATTCTGATACTTTGATTTTTTCTAAATCTACAATTCTTCCTTGTGAATTTGATACATATTTTGTTGAAATAACTATTACATCTCCGTCCTCTAGCTTAATTTCATTTTTTTCTAAAGTACTTTCTAACTCTTGGAAAATATCGAATTCCTTGTTCATTCTTTCAGCTAATAGAGGAAAAACTGTTAATTGCATAGAATCTATAGATTCTTTTTCTTTTTTATTGTTCTGAAAAGCTTTTAATCCCAAGACTGAACTTTTTCAATTATGAATATAGTTGAAAAAATTCTCGCACGTGCTTCAGGCAAGTCCTCAGTAGCACCTGATGATGTGGTATTTGCTAATGTGGATAAAGTAATGATGCATGATGTTTCTGGTCCTGGTGTTCTAAAGGTTTTTGATAAATTGAGAAAACAAGGAATTGATGTTGATAAATTATGGGATCCTACAAAAGTTTGGGTGGCAGAAGATCATTTTGTTCCTTCTGCAGATAAATTATCTGCAGAAAATATTGTAAAATTAACTGATTTCACAAAAAATTATGGAATTGAAAAACATTTCAAATATGGTATGGGTCAATATGGAATTTGTCATACCTTATCTCATGAACAAGCAATGGTAATGCCTGGTGATGTTTATGTCGGAGGTGATTCTCATACAAATACTACTGGTGCTTTAGGTGCATTTGCAGTTGGTTTAGGACATACTGATATTGCTTATGTTTTGTTAAACGGAAATATTTGGTTTAAAGTTCCAGAAACTTACTATTTCAAATTAAATGGAAAATTACCTGAACATGTAATGGCAAAAGATTTGATTCTAAAAATTATTGGTGAAATTGGTAATGATGGTGGAGCATATAGAACAATGCAATTTGGTGGAAGTGGAATTGATGATATGTCTGTTGAAAGTAGATTGACTTTATGTAATATGACTACTGAAGCAGGAGCTAAAAATGGAATTGTAGAACCTGATCAAAAAGTTGTAGATTACCTTTCTGCAAAAGGAGCATCAAATTTCAATTTGGTAAATGGCGATGCTGATGCAGAATATGCAAAAGTTTTTGAATTTGAAAGTTCAGAAATGGAACCAATTATTGCCAAACCTTTCTCTCCAGATAATACCTGCGTTGTAAGTGAAGCTCCATCTGTAGAATTGGATAAATCTTACATTGGTTCTTGTACTGGTGCAAAGTATGAAGATTTGGAAGCTGCAGCAAAAGTTCTCAAAGGAAGAAAAGTTAAGATAAGAACTGAAATTTTACCTGCTGCAATCTCAATTTATCAACGTGCAATGGAAAATGGATTATTGAAAATTTTCTTAGATGCTGGTGTTACTGTTGGTCCTCCTACATGTGGTGCCTGTTGTGGTGCTCATATGGGAGTATTGGCAAAAGATGAGATTTGTATTAGTACTACAAACAGAAATTTCCCTGGTAGAATGGGGCATGTTGAATCACAAACATATCTTTCATCTCCTATGGTAGCAGCAGCTTCTGCAGTCACTGGAAAAATTACTGACCCAAGGGATTTGATATGAAAGGAAACGTCATAAAATACGATCGTGATAATATTGACACTGATGTAATTATTCCAGGTCAATACCTCAAAGTGCATGATTATGCTGAACTTGCAACTCATGCAATGGAAGGCTTGGATCCTGATTTTCATTCTAAAGTAAAAGAAGGTGATTTCATTTTATCTGGAAAGAATTTTGGTTCTGGTTCTTCTCGTGAACATGCTCCAATTGCATTATCTCATTCTGGAGTTAAAGCAATACTTGCTTTGTCTTTTGCAAGAATTTTTTATAGAAATTCTGTAGATGGTGCATTTTTGTTACCTATTGAAATAGGTCAAGATGCATACGATGGAATTTCCGATGGGGATGAACTTGATATTGATATCTCTACAAATGAAATAAAAAATCTTACAACAAATCAGTCATACAAAATGAAACCTTTTTCTGAAATTATTGGAAAAATAATTGAAGCAGGTGGATTATTCAAGTATAAACCAGAATTGAATTAAAATGGGTAAAACTCTTTTTGAAAAAATCTGGGAATCTCATATTGTAGTGGAAAAACAAAATGAACCAGCTTTAATCTACATAGATAGACATCTTGTCCATGAAGTTACTTCCCCTCAAGCATTTGATGGATTGAGAATGAATGATAGAAAAGTTAGAAGACCTGATTTGACCATTGCAACAATGGACCATAATGTTCCTACAAGTGATCGTTCTTTACCTATATTGGATCAAACTTCTGCAATTCAAATTAAAACACTGGAGAAGAATTGTGAAGATTTTGGAATAAAGTTATTTGATATCAACAGTCCTAATCAAGGAATTGTACATGTAATTGGACCTCAACTAGGCATAACATTACCTGGTTCAACAATTGTTTGTGGTGATAGTCATACTTCTACACATGGTGCTTTTGGTGCACTTGCATTAGGAATTGGTACAAGTGAAGTGGAACATGTTTTGGCATCTCAAACTCTGTGGTTGGAAAAGCCAAAAACATTTGAAGTTAGAGTTGAGGGAAAAAGAAAGAATCCTCATGCAGTTACTGCAAAAGACATAATTTTATCCATCATCAAAAATATCGGAACTGCAGGTGGAACTGGAACAGTAATTGAATATCGTGGTGAAGGAATAACTGATCTTTCAATGGAACAACGAATGACAATTTGTAATATGTCTATTGAAGGTGGCGCTCGTGCAGGATTAATTGCACCTGATCAAAAAACTTTTGATTATTTACGAAACAGAGAATATACTCCTAAAAATTATGAATCTCTTGTAGATTATTGGAAAGAAAATCTCAAAACAGATCCTGATGCCACTTTTGATAAAACATTTGTTTTAGACATTAATGAAATTGCACCACAAGTCAGTTGGGGAACAAATCCTGGAATGACTTGTGATGTTGATGAATCAATTCCTTCTCCTGATGAATTTTCTAATGGTGATGCTAATCAAAAGAAAGGTGCTGAAAAAGCTCTTGAATACATGGCACTTGATTCTGGAACTTTGATTGAAGACATCAAAATTGATAGAGTGTTTATTGGTTCTTGTACTAATGCAAGATTAGAGGATCTTATTGAAGCTTCAAAAGTTATTCAAGGACAAAAAGTTGCTCCAAATGTTAATGCAATGGTTGTTCCAGGTTCTCAAATGGTAAAAAAACAAGCTGAAGAAATGGGTCTAGATAAAATTTTCATTGATGCCAATTTTGAATGGAGAGAGGCTGGTTGTAGCATGTGTCTAGGCATGAATCCTGATATTTTATCCCCTGGTGAAAGATGTGCCAGTACCTCAAATAGAAATTTTGAAGGTAGACAAGGTAATGGTGGTAGAACTCATTTAGTTAGTCCTGTAATGGCTGCAGCTGCTGCAATTAATGGACATTTTGTTGATGTAAGGAAATTGAATTTGAATTAAAATGGAACCTTTTCAAAAAGTAACCAGCATTGTCACACCTCTTGATAAAGTCAATGTAGATACTGATCAAATAATTCCAAAACAATTTTTAAAATTAGTTCAGAAATCTGGATTTGGAAAATTCTTGTTTTTTAATTGGAGATATGATGAAAATGAAAATCTAAAATCTGATTTTGTTTTGAATGATTCTAAATATAATGGCTCAAAAATTTTGGTAGCAGGTGATAATTTTGGATGTGGTTCTAGTAGAGAACATGCTGTTTGGGCTTTAGATGATTATGGTTTTTCTGTAATTATTTCCTCTTCTTTTGCTGACATCTTCTTTAGTAATTGTTTCAAAAATGGAATTCTTCCTATTGTCTTAGAATCTACAATTGTTGATAAACTTCAGCAAGAAACCAGTCCAATTGAAGTTGATTTAGAAAACCAAGTAATTAAAACCAATTCAGAAAATATCTCTTTTGAAATTAATTCTCACAAGAAAAAAATTCTTTTAGAAGGATTGGATGATATTGCACAAACTCTGCAGTTTGAAGAAAAAATATCTAATTTTGAAGAAAAATCTACAATCCCATCTGTTTTATGATTTTCGTTACTAATTTCTCGTTTCTTTCTAAAATCATTGGTGATTCTGCATCAATCCATTCTCTTTGTTCTATATCGTGAGCAGAAATTTTTCCTTCTTTTGACAAATCTTGTAAAATATCAAATGACAAGTTTACTTGTTTTTGCTTTTTCTTTTTAATTCTTTGAATGATTTCTTTACTTAACATGTAGATTCCTAAACATTCTGATAATTGTAATTTCATTACTGGTTTTTCTCTAAATTCTGTAATGATTCCATCATCTACTACTGCAAAACCTGTTTCTTCTTTTCTCTTTGTTCTAGTTGCAATACATGCTAAACTATTTTTTTCTTTGAATGTTTTTCTCATTTTTGCAACATCTAATGCACATAGATTATCTACAAACCATAAGAGAAATTCTGATTCATTTTTTAATTCTTTTTGAATGTGAAGCAAATCTCCGCCTGTTCCACTTTGTGAATCTTGAATAAATTTAATATTTTTTTGATTTCCGTAATAGTTTTTGATTTGTCCTCCTAAATCTGTGTAATCTGAAATAATTATTATTTCGTTAATGAATTTGAATGATTTTAGATATGTGACAACATAATCGATTAGAGGTTTCCCCTTAATTGGAGTCATTGCTTTTGGAAAATATTCTGTATATGGTTTTCCGCGGGTACCTTTGCCCCCTGCTAAAATTACAGCTTTCACAGTCTAACGGTATGATTTCTGTTTTCTTCTTCTTGCACCAGGTCCGCCAAATTTCTTTGGTTCTTTTTGTCTGGCATCCCCACTAACTAGATATTTATCAAAATCAGTAATTCTCTTTCTAAGGTCTTCTCTAGTTGATTTTGGGAAAGGATGATCTTTTGGTTCTTTTTTAGATTTTGTCCAGCCTACTAATGCTCTAGTAATTGCTGTTGCTGCTGCACTAGCTTGTCCCATGAATCCTCCACCTCTTACTCTTACAGAAATATCGATTTTCTCTCTCAAATCCCCTGTAATTTCAAGTGGTGCTAAGATAACTTCACGTGCTGTTTCTTGTGGAATCATTTCTACTGGAACGTTGTTGATTCTAACTTTGCCTACACCTTTTGTAATGTAAACATGTGCACTAGCTGTTTTTCTAGTTGCAAAATAAATCTCAGTTTTTGGAATCATTTTATTCTGTCCATCCTATAACTCTGCATATCTCTGCTAATGGTGTGTAATTAGAAGCTGCTTTTTTAATTAGTGCTTTTTCAAATTGTGTTTTTTCTAATGATTTTGTATCATTAGGTGCACCAATGTAAGTTCTTAATCTTTGGAATGCTAATTTTCCTGATGGTTTTCTATCAAATGGTAACATTTGACGAATCATTTTTGCAATAATTGTATCTGGTCTTCTATAGTGAACAGGTCCGTGTTTGTAATTTATGATACTGTTAATTTCTAAAAATTCTCTATATTCTTTAATTTGATTTGATCTTGTTCCACTCATCATGATTTTTTCACAATTGATGACTGTAACTCTATGTCCTTGTAATAACAATTTAGCAACATTTGATGCTAATCTTCCTGCAATGTGATTTGTTGCATCAACAACAATTGGTCTATCTGTTCTAATAACAACTTCTTGTTTTGAAGTATTTGAATTTCTTCCAACTGGTCTGTTTAATCTTCCATTAGCCAAGTAGTACTACTCCTTTACCTGTTGGGTTTTGTTCTATTAATTCTGAATATGAAATCAATTTGCCTCCATTTTCTACAATTTTGGTTGCTGCTGAATTTGAAATTGAAAATGAACATAATGTTACTTTATGGGAAATGTTCCCTGTTCCCAAAACTTTGCCTGGAAATACCACTGTATCATTTTCTTTAGTTAATTGACTGATTCTATTGAGATTGATGTCTCTTCGTGCAATTGATGGTTTTAGAGCATATTCTGCTAATTTTCCCCAAATTGGAGCATCATTTTTGTTTGATGCTTTCTTGAGATCGCTAGCCATGCGAATTACAACTTGATTAGTCATGTGAATAATCCGGCTTAAAACCCAAATATAATGTCTATGCTTCCCTTATTCTTTGATATTGTTGATCATATCTTTGAATTCAACAACTCTTCTACTAACTTCTTGCACCCCTTCAAGAACTATCTGTTCTGGATTTAGTGCACCTGTAGACTCTACTGTAAGGATTTTTTCATCATCTTTGTCAGAATCTGTAAGCATAGAAACGTTAGAGGCATTCCATTTTGCATGTTCTGTACCACGTCCTAGTCTTGCATAACATTCAACTTTGATTTTTTGACCTGGAGCTAATTGAACAATTGGAACCTTATCTGAAACTGGTTTGACACTCTCATCTTCAGATGATAATTCACCTGACAAAACAGATCTGGTTTCTTCAGATTCGCCAGAATCTAACATAAGTAGAATCTTGTCTGACTCGTTAAATTTACTCAAGTCTGTTTTTAATGGAATTAATCCTAATCTGTGAGCTAGCCCTTCGTCAGGTAATACTGATGTATTTTCAATAATATCTACTGTATCAATTGCAAGAACTGGTACTCCATTTAGGCAAACACGTCTTAATGCATTTGCATATTGTAATGGAACTCCTTTTAGCTTTAAGGAAATTTTCTCAGAATCTTTTGTAATAACGTCTAATGATGACAAATCTTGTTGAAAATCGTCAAAGTGCACATAAAAATCTAGCTAGCTTTACGTATAGATAAATACCAAATTGTAATAGGACTAAGATATGGCTGATGTAACTGTAGTTAGATACTCCTTTGAAGGTGAAAAATTTGAGATATTGGTAAAACCAGATCCTGCTTTAGATTACAAATTAGGCAAGAAAAAAGACATTTCATCTGTTTTAATTTCTGAAGAAATCTATACTGATTCAGGAAAAGGCACAAAACCATCTACTGAAAAACTACTTGCTGCATTCAAAACTGAAGATAAAACAGAAGTCGCAAAGATAATGTTTGAGAAAGGAGATCTAAACCTTACCACTGATCAAAGGCGAAAAATGGTCGACCAAAAAAGAAAGCAAATTGTTGAATATATCGCAAAAACCTTTGTGGATCCAAAAACTCACCTTCCTCACCCTCCATTAAGAATTGAACAAGCAATGAAAGATGGTCGTGTTTCTATTGAACCTCAAAAAAGTGTAGAAGAACAAGTAAAAGATATTGTTGAAAAATTACGTTCAATTATAGCATTAAAGTCTGAGAATCTCCAATTAGAGATAGATATTCCTGCACAATATGCTTCTCAGTCTTATTCTGTTTTGAAATCTGTTGGCTCATTAAAAAAAGAAGAATGGCAAAATAATGGTTCACTAAAAGCAATACTTGAAATACCCGCAGCAGCAAGGCCAAACGTGATTGACAGATTAGGTTCTATAACAAAGGGCTCTGCCACTGTAGAGGTAATGAAATAATGGCTGATAAGAGAAAATACGTTATTCCAGGCGATGTAATTACAAGTGGACCTTTTAGACCTGAACAAAATGTAGTTTTAGAAGGTAACAACATAGTTGCCACCGCAGTTGGTATATCTGAAATTTATGAAGATTCTGTTAAAGTTATTCCTTTAACTGGAAAATATATTCCTAAAATCAATGATCTTGTAATTGGTAAAGTCATTTCTCATACTTCATTATCTTGGGAATTAGATGTAAATTCTTGCTATGTTGGATTTTTACCTGCTCAAGATGTTTTTGGACGAGACTTTTCAACTCATGCTGATGAACTTTCAAGTAAACTAAAAACTGGTGATCTAGTTGCTGCTAGAATTGCTAATTTTGATAGAACAAGAGATCCTCTTGTTACAATCTCTGATAGAGATTTAGGTAAAATTGATGATGGAGTATTAGTAAAAATTTCTCCAAGTAAAGTTCCACGATTAATAGGCAAAAAAGGAAGTATGATCCAAATGATTGAAATGGCTACTAATGCTGCAGTTACAATTGGTCAAAATGGTTGGGTTGTAATTTCATGTGAAACTGAAGAAGGACTCTCAAAAGCTAAAAGAGCAGTAGAAATGGTTAATGAAAAAGCACATATTGCTAATTTAACTGATTTAATTAAAGATATGTTAGATGGAAAGGATGAATCATAATGGGTGGTAGAGATGCAACCATGGTCTTATTGGACGAAAATGGTATTCGTTGTGATGGACGTAAAGTAGACGAACCACGTAGAATAATGATTAAAGCTGGAGGACTAAAAAATGCTGATGGTTCTGCTTACATTGAATTTGGCGATAACAAAATCTTAGTTGGTGTATTTGGTCCAAGAGATGTTCACCCAAAACATATGTCTAATACTGATACTGGAATTCTTAGAGTAAGATATCATATGGAACCATTTTCTGTTGGTGAAAGAAAAAATCCTGCTCCTTCAAGAAGAGAAATTGAAATTTCCAAAGTTATCAAAGAAGCACTAGAACCTGCAGTTATGTTAGAAAAATTCCCAAGAACTGCTGTTGATGTCTTTATTGAAATTTTACAAGCCGATGGTGGAACTAGATGTGCTGCTTTAACTGCAGCTTCAGTTGCATTAGCTGATGCTGGTATTCCTATGAGAGATATGGTAGCAGCAATTGCTGCTGGAAAAGTAGCTGATACTGTAATTCTTGATGTTAACAATGAAGAAGACCAAGCAGGTCAAGCAGATATGCCAATTGGATATATGCCAGGTCTTAAGAAAATTACCTTATTACAATTAGATGGTGTTTTGACTCCAGAAGAATACAAGAAATGTGTTGATGTGGGAGTTAAAGGATGTGAACTTGTTTATGAACTTCAAAAGAAAGCACTTCATGACAAATATTTTGGAAATAGAGGAGATTAGAAATGACAAGCACTTCAGTTATTGACGAATTAAAAAGAGCACAAATTCTTGAATTATTAGAACAAGGAAAAAGAGTTGATGGACGAGCATTAGATGAATCAAGAGAACTAAAAATTGAAACAAATGCAATTCCTAAAGCAAATGGTTCTGCTCGAATATATCTTGGTGACACTGAAGTAATTTGTGGTGTCAAAATTCAACCAGACAGACCATTCCCAGATACTGGTGACAAAGGTTTGTTCATGTGTACTGCTGAACTTTTACCACTTTCACACCCAACTGTTGAAACTGGTCCTCCACAACCTCCTGTAATTGAATTAGCAAGAGTAACAGATAGAGGAATCAGAGAAAGTCATATGATTGACGTATCTCAATTAGTAATTGAAAAAGACAAATCCGTTGTAGGTGTTTTTGCTGACAATGTAGTTGTTGATTATGATGGAAATCTGTTTGATGCATGTTCATATGCTGCAACTGCTGCTTTACTCAATTCAAAAACTCCAACATGGGAAATGGTTGATGAAAAACCAACTTTGGTTGAAGGTGAAGAAAAACAATTACCAATTAACACTATTCCAGTTTCTGTAACTATGGCTAAAATTGGAAACTACATCGTTGTTGATCCTAATGGTGATGAATGGGATGTAATGGATTCAAGGGTTACAATTACTACTGATTCTGATGGAAATATTTGTGCATTACAAAAAGGTGGTAGTGATGGATTCACTCAAGATGAAATCAACCAATGTGGTGATTTATCTATTAAAGTAGGCGCAAAAATAAGGGAACAATTAAAATCAGTGCAACAGGAGACACAATAACATGGCAAAAGCAAAGAAATCACTAAAAGGACTAGGTGCACGTTACGGAATTAAACTTAGAAAACAATACACCAAAGTTCATCTTCAATTAAAACAAAAGAGAAATTGTCCTGAATGTGGTTCACAAACCTTTGGTAGAGATGCTGTTGGAATTTGGTCTTGTAAGAAATGTGGCTTTAAAGTTGCTGGAACTGCATATGACGTTAAACTATAGTGCAAAAATTACTGTAGATGCTAAAGATAAAAACAAAGCAATTTTTGATTCTGTAAATACCGATAATGAGTTTTATCCAGAAAATCCTGTAAAAACCAAAATCAAACTAGATGAAAAATTAGTAATTTCAGCTGAAACTGATCAAATTGCCCATTTGAGAGCAAATTTGAATTCAACCCTTCGTCTTATACAAGCAAGTTATGACACAATCGAATCGGTAAAGATATAATCAGATTAAATTCCTTAATAAACATGTCAGCTGGACAAATGCCTCCATGGCTTCAAGAACAAATTGGAAAATTACAACAATCTCAACAAAATTTACAATCTATTATGACTCAAAGACAGCATCTTGAAATGGAAAAAGCAGAAACTGAAAAAGCTCTTGATGAATTAAAGAAAGTAGCTGATGGGGATTCTGTCTTTAAACAAGCTGGAACTGTTTTAATCAAATCTGATAAAAAAGCACTGACTGATGAATTAGAAGAAAAAATTGAATTAGCAAAAACTAGATCAACTGTTCTTGAAAAACAAGAGGTTCGTGTAAAAGAAACTCTAAAAGAACAAGAAGCAAAAATCACTGAAATGATGAAAAGTGGTAACACTCCTCCACCTCCAGCTGCTGAAGACAATCCTAGAAAATAATTTTAGTCTATTTCAAATAAGATATTAACAATTCATTATAACTAATATTTGTGAAATTAGAAAATCTTCGAATAATTGTTGATGAACGAGAGACAAAAAGTGGCATTCCGGAATTACTCAAAGCAGTCGGTATGGGTGTAGAGATGAAAACACTTCCAATTGGTGACTATATTGTTGCACCTGAAACTATTGTTGAAAGAAAAAGTATCAAGGATTTGATGGCTTCAGTTTTTGATGGACGACTTTATGACCAATGTAGTAGATTAAAAGAACATTTTGAACATCCAGTAGTTTTACTAGAAGGTAATGTTGATGAAGTTGAAGAAATTACCGATAACCCTTTGGTCTTTTATGGTGCCATCTCTAGAGTTGTATTGGAATTTAAAATTCCAATAATTCCTACTCCAAGTGCATCTCATACTGCAAAATTATTAGTTTCAATGTGTTCTAAAAAAGATGGACCAACTGGACCTTATCTGAAAAAAATAAAAAAATCCTCTAATTTAGAAATTCAACAATTATCAACCCTTTGTAGTTTACCTGGCATTGGTGAAAAATTTGCAGTACGTATGCTTGAAAAATTTGGTACTCCTCTGAAAGTTTTCAGTGCAACAACTTCTGAATTAGCAAAAGTTGAAGGTCTTGGTGAAGCTCGTGCCAAAAAAATTAAAAATATGTTAACTAGTAAAAATAAACTCCAAAAAGAAAGCAAACAAAAGACACTGACATAACCATTACTGTTATTTTGATTCATCAATTTTTATAGTATGTAATTTTCCAAAATTCATGGACAATCGTGTCAATATTGGGGTTGTAATCGGTGTAATCTTTGTTTTAGCTTTTGCTGTAACTTTAACTCAAAGTGATAAACAAGTTGAATCTCAAGTTGAATCTCAAGTTGAATCTCAGAATCTTGATGATATTCCTGAAGAATTAATCTATGAGTGGTTAAAAAAATATGATCCTTCTGAACAGACTATTTCTGTTTCAGGTACTGCAACAGCCTCTTCAAGTCCTGATTCATTAGTGATTGTACTTGGAGTTGAATCTGAAGCCAAAACTGCTAATGAATCCCTATCTGAAAATTCAAATTCATTAAATTCTGTAATCTCTTCACTTACAAATTCTGGACTCTCTGAGGATGATATCCAAACATCAAATTTTTCAATCTATCCTATGTATGACAGCATTAAAGATTTCAATGGAAATTGGCAACAAGTCTTAACTGGATACCGTGTATCCAATATCCTTTCAATTCAAACTGATAAAATTGATTCCGCAGGAGATATTATTGATGCAGCAGTTTCTTCTGGTGCAAATCGTGTAGATAATGTCTCATTTCAATTATCTGATGATAAATATCAAAAAATTAGTGATGATTTAATTGCTGATGCAATTAATGATGCAACACAAAAGGCTGAAAAAGCACTTGTTCCATTAAAACAAAAAATTGTTGGTGTAAAATCTGTTGTAATTCATGACAATGTTGTTCCTTACTATGATAGTCCAATGCGTGCATCCTTTGATGGATTTGCAGAATCTTCTATGAAATCTGCACCAATCATGTCTGGTGATGAAGAAATCACCACAAATGTTAGTGTTGTATTTTATATTTCACAACAATAGTTGTATTGGAATAATTATTTGAGTAGTTTTCTTTTTAATGACGTTCCACAAATTGAACATTCTTTTCCACTTTGGAAACTAGTCTTACATCCTGGACAATAATGGACCCATTTACCCACATCTTTTATTCCCTTTGTCATGATTGGTGCAATGTTTATTCCGATGTTTTTAGCAACATTGGAAATTGCAAAATCGTCTGTGATGATTTGACCTTTTGTCTCTATTCCTAAAGCAATAATTGAAACATCCTGTTTTGATAATTGAGGAAAATCTCCAGTTTCTTTTGCTGCTTTAATTGCAGCTTTTGTTGATGTTTCATCAGGTTCTCTAATCTTTAATCGATTAGTTTCAAGTAAAGTTCCTAACACATCTTGATTTTTCTTGATATGCTGAATTTCTTCATAAACTAAAGTTGTTGTGTAACAATCTTCTGATGATCTAAATGGTACTCCTGCATAAAATGCACTGGCATCTAAAATTCTAAAATCCAAGTTTACTCATTTGTCTTAAACCTCTTTTTTTCAATCTAATGAAAACTGCTGGGCTTTTGTATTTTTTGATAATTATTGGTTCTTCATATCCTGCTGATTTTACTACTTGTGCATCTATAGCTATGTTACAATCATGTGATGAAATTACTTCAATTTTTTCGTCAGGTACCACTAAGGATGCTAATCTGTAAACAGGTGCAACTGGTGTAATAATCAAGACATCCAAACTTTCGTGTAATATTGGTCCTCCTAATGAAAATGAATGGCCTGTTGAACCACTAGGTGTTGCAATGATTACTCCATCCATTTTTTGTTTTACTGTGTCATTTTGAAATTTAATTTCAATTTCTGCAGTTTTAGTTAAGTTTGCTCTGCTTATGTAAATTTCATTTAATGCTGGTGGAAATTCTTTATCTCCACATACTGCAGTAACTCTTGTTCTCTTATCTAAAAAGAAATTATCTTCTAAAATTTCATTTAATGCTTCATCAATTTCTTCAATTGTGATTTCTGCTAAAATTCCTCTATTTCCTCCAACATTGATTGTTAAAATTGGTGTCTCATTTTCTAAATTTCTAAATACGCGCAGAGTTGTTCCATCTCCACCTAAAGTAATTACTAAATCCAATTTTACATTTTGAATTTCTTCAAGTTCTTCCATTTGTTTTGCCCCTTCTACACTAACTGGTGAAATTGTGTATACTGTTGCTTTTTTCTCTAATAGTTTTTTAGCTACATCTTTTGCAGCTTTTTCAGAATCTTTGTTTCCCACTTTACTTACAACGGCAACATTTTCTAGTTTCAAGTAAGTTCTTTTGAATTGTATTTACATAAAAATGATATTTTTACGCACGTTTGTAAAAACAATTAAGTATGAATATGAAGTCATTAAAACATGGATTACGCACATCCTGAAGTTTTAGTAGATACTGAGTGGTTATCCCAAAATCCTCCTAATGAAAATAGAAAATTAGTTGAAGTTGATTATGATCCTGTTAATGGATATCAAAAAGGTCACATTAATGGTGCAAGTCTAATTTGGTGGAAACGAGATATCAATGATCCAGTAACTCGTGACATAATTAGCAAAAAAGAATTTGAAGCATTAATGTCAAAAAATGGAATTACTGCTGATACTGAAGTAATACTTTATGGTGATTTTAATAATTGGTTTGCAGCATTTGTTTTTTGGGTTTTCAAAATCTATGGACATGAGAATCTAAAGATAATGAATGGTGGAAGAAAAAAATGGGAATTAGAAAATCGTGATTATACAACTGATGAACCACAAATCGCCCCAACACAATATGTTGCACAACCTCCTGATGAGGGATTACGTGCATATCTTTTTGATGTAAGTAGAGGAATTGGAAAAGAAGACACTGTAATGGTTGATGTAAGGTCTCCTGCAGAATTTTCTGGACAAATTACTGCACCTCCAGAATATCCAATGGAACATGCACAAAGAGGTGGACACATTCCTGACGCAAATAATATTCCGTGGGCAACTGCTGTAAATGATGCTGATGGTACTTTCAAAAATGTTGAAGAATTAAAACAAAATTATGAACCAAAAGGTGTAACTCCTGACAAAGATGTGATTTGTTATTGTAGAATTGGTGAACGTTCATCCCATAGTTGGTTTGTTTTAAAATATCTACTTGGATATCCAAAGGTAAGAAACTATGATGGCTCCTGGACTGAATGGGGCAACATGATAGGAAATCCTGTGGAAAAATAAATTGCTTTTAGATCTACCCATTCTTGAGAAAGGCTCTTTTTATTACATCAAAGATGGAAATTCTGCTATAGTTTTAGAAGATAAAACCAAACGTGGCCTAGAAATCAAAGAAACATCAGTAGATGAAGCCCTCAAAGTTAAGGCTGACAAAGGTATGATTCACGATATGGATGGGATTGGACATTGGGTTCCAATCAGATGGTATTTTCCTAAAGACTCCTATGATCTATCCAATGTTTTGATTCATGCAAATGCCATGGAGACAAAATATACTGAATTAAGAGAACTAACTTGTCCTCAAGACGATGACTGATAACCTTTTTAAATAAATTCTAATGACAAAAATCGAATGTCATTACTATTAAAAGATCGCGTTTGGTCAATGGAGGCACCAACTGCAAAACGTGGCGTTTATCCATTACATGGTTTTAAACTTGGATTATACAGATTACCAATAGTTCTTGAAGACCCTAATGAAATAAAATCAGTTCATGATGGTTTGAAAAAAGCATTTGAGATGGACAAGTATGCAGATAGAATTTACGCAACTTATCGTTGGAAAGAACAAAACATGGAAGATCCTGATGAGAAAGGATACGAAGAAGTTGATTTATCTGTAACAGTAGAAATTGTTACTGGCGAAGTTGTAGATATAATTTATCAAGTATTTCCAATTGAGAAATTTGGAGATCCTAATTGGGTTAAAGATTATAGAAAGAAAGCAGACCATTTTGCAAAAATGGTTATTGATACTATTTTGAGAAATACAATTTTAGCAGATAAGATGATTTCTTATTTGGCAAAAAGTGAAAAGATTACTGAACCAGCTGCAATTCAAAGATTAGAGGAATTAACACCATTAGCAAAAATTGTTCTTGGTGCAAAACCAAAACCAATTGAAGCAACTGACGAAGAAGAAGAAGAAGACGATGCATCTATTGAAATTCCAGATGGTGCAAAACCTGGTCCAATTGATGTTGATTACAAATCAAAGATGAAACCATCTGCTGTTTATGAAGCTGCAGAACACACAATCAAAACTTGGGGCCGTAAAGGTACAAGCAATGGAATCATGGGTGTATGGGGAGAATTTGTTTCAGTAGATTATGATATTTGTGTTGCAGACGGTGGTTGTATAGAAGCATGTCCAGTAGGAGTTTACGAGTGGTTTGATTCTCCAGGAAATCCAGCTTCTGATCAAAAACCATTAATGTCAAAAGAACCAGATTGTATTTTCTGTCTTGCATGTGAAGGTGTATGTCCACCACAAGCAATCAAAATCTACGAGCAAAAATAATTGCAGTTATTGCAACTATAAATAGAGATAACTACTTTTGAGCAGCTAAAGATGGCTGGTAATCCTTTTACTCAATTAGTTTTTGATTTATTCATTATCTCAGCAATTTTGATTACGGCATATACTTGTAATTTTTACTATCTTGTTTTACTTGCAAATAAGAGAAATAAATCAACTAAAACTGTTGATTTAGGAACTCCTTCTGTAACAATTCAATTACCAATTTACAATGAAAAATATGTTGCAAAACGATTGGTGGACGCAGTATGTGATTTGGATTATCCAAAAAATCAAATGAATATTATGGTTTTAGATGACTCTGATGATGATACTGTTGATTTACTTGAAAAAACTGTAAACTATTACAAAACCCAAGGATTTCAAATTGAACATATTAGACGTGGAACACGAAAAGGGTACAAAGCAGGTGCTCTCAAATATGCAATGCAAATCACTGATACCGAACTTGTAGCTATTTTTGATGCAGATTTTATTCCACCCAAATGGTTTCTCAAAAAAGCAATTCCTCATTTTTCAAAATCAAACATTGGTTTAATTCAATGTCGTTGGGGACATGTAAATGAGAACTATTCCACTATCACCAAAGTACAAGCACTAAGTCTTGATTTTCATTTTCTAATTGAACAAAAAGCAAAAAGTGACTCTCATCTGTTTATGAATTTTAATGGCACTGCTGGAATTTGGAAACGTGATTGTATTGAAGATGCAGGTGGTTGGCATACTGCAACTTTAGTTGAAGATCTTGACTTGAGTTATAGAGCACAAATGAAAGGATGGAAATGTGTTTTCTTACCTGACATTGTAGTTGATGCAGAACTTCCTGCTCAAATGAATGCTGCAAAAAGACAGCAATTCCGATGGGCAAAGGGTTCAATTCAATGTGCTACCAAATTACTTTTTGATATTACTGCAAAACGTAAAATTTCTGTGGAAACAAAAGTACAAGCATTTGTTCAATTGACTCGTCACATTGTTTATCCTTTAATGCTAATTCAATTTTTGGCATTACCGATTCTTTTAGCCGGTCAAGTTAATCTTTATGTTGTAAGTTTTCTTCCAATTGTAACATTTGCAACTTATCTTGCAATGGGACCAGGTGCATACATTTTGATTATACAAAATATGTATGGAAAATCGTGGAAATCTAAAGCCAAGTTACTGCCTGCATTATTAGTCTACAATGCTGGCATGTCTGTAAATAATACTGTGGCAGTTTTTGATGCAGTATTTGGAAAGAAAAATGAATTTCTTAGAACTCCAAAATATGGAATTGTAAAAAAAGAAGATGACTGGAAAGGAAAGGCTTACAATTTGCCATTTACTCAAACAACTTTACTTGAAATCTTTTTTGGAGTTTATGGAACATTAGCAATTTTCATTTCAATATTTTCAAACAATCCTGTATTTGCTCCAATTATCGCAATCCAAACTATTGGATTTTTCTTTATTGCCTACATGAGCCTGTCACATACTAGATTTAAAAGAAATAAATCAAGTGAA
Source organism: Candidatus Nitrosomarinus sp. (assembly GCA_003702465.1). Classification (GTDB taxonomy): domain Archaea; phylum Thermoproteota; class Nitrososphaeria; order Nitrososphaerales; family Nitrosopumilaceae; genus Nitrosopumilus. The sequence goes on from REGF01000001.1 coordinate 23,272, forward strand.
GAACGTAAAAGGACGAAGAAAGAGAAAATGGCAGATACTGTTTACAAACTATCAATGATTGGAATTTTGGGATTGATAATATTTGGTGGATTTATGGCCATTAATGGCTATAATTCTGATATTTACCCATTAGATAGAATCCGAGGTCATTTTGATGGAATTATAGGCTCATCTGATCCAGAAATAATTCGTGCACATCTTGTAGCAATTCAATTAGATTTGGAACCAATATTGGAAAAATTACCTGAAACTACTGATACTCATAGTCAAGTAATTTCAAAAAACCCTGTTTGGATTTTTGCTACTGAATCAACTAACTTCATTAGAATTCAAAACAATGTTGATGCTATGCTAGTCAGTGTTGATGAACTTTCAGCAATTCCTCCAGACAATTCTGCATATCATACAGGAATGATGGATATTAACAATAGAGCGGATCTAATTCGACAAAATATTATGGATGCAACACCATACATGTATGTCAGTTTAGCAAATGTATTTTCAAGTATTATTTGGATTGCAGTAATAATTGGAATCTTTACTGCATTAAAACGAAAGAGAACTCAACTAAAAGAATCTGATGCAATCGGCGTCTAAGAAATATTTAGATCATTTCTAATTTCATCTACTGCTCTAATTCCATAAATGTCTCTTACTTGTTGAATTCTAATTGATTCTTTTAACATGTCTCGACCAATAGCATTTGTTAAAATTGAATACAAGTCACTGAATCTAATTTCCCATTTATCCCCACAATCTAGCATTTTACTTACTGCCCATTGTCTTACCTCATGAGGTAATGGTATTTTTTCACCTGATTCAACTGAAATTTTATCAAATAAGTTAATAATTTCCGTTGTAAGTTTTGCCATTTTTTCAATATCTTTTGCATCTCCATATTTTGATTCTGTATTCATTCGAATACTTGATTGATATTCAGATAATTTTAGAAGAGCCATGATTTCTTTTGATGAATCACTAGAAGCTTTGTTTGTAACATTTCTAACTGATTGTATTTCTTCAAAGAGTTTTTCAGATTTTTTATGAAATTCTTCAGTTGATGCTTCTTGTCTTTTTAGAGTATCTGAAACTGAACTAATTTTTTGTTCAATGTTGTTTGTTTTGTCATAAACATTGGATTTGAAATTTGAGAAATCTTCTTGAACAACTTTTAGATTTTCACCCACAAATGCTGTAGAATCCGCTCTGTGTGATAATGAGTTAATCTCAGTCTCAATTTTATCAATTTTGCCTCCTAATTCTTTGATTGATTCTAAGCTTATTGCATCACTAGAATTAACACTTGATGAAACTGTTTCAAATTGTTGCTTGAGACCCTCAATTACTCCTCCTAATGAGTCAATTTTTGAGGCTTTTGATGAAATTGCATCAATTGAAATTTTTATTGCTTCTAATTCTGCATTAACGTTGGATGCATCTGCAACTCCTTCAATAATTTTTTCAAATTCTTGTTTGAGACTTTCAACTACTTGAGTACTAGTATTGATATTTTCTGTCTTTCCAGAAATCTCTTCAATATTCTCTTTAAGTTTATTCATCTCTGAACTGATTTCTAAAAATGAATTTGTTTTTCCAGAAACTTCTCTTAAATCGTCTCTAACCTCATCAATTCTTTGAGCAATTTTAATTATCATTTGAGAATTATTTGTTATTGAATTCATGCTGTCTTCAACTTTTTGAGATATTTCTTGTGTTTTTGATTTCTTTTGTATCTCTGAAACTTTGTTTAATTCATTTTCAAGTTTTTCAGTTTGACTGTTAATTTTATTAATTAAATTTGATTGTGTTCTAACTTGATTTAATCCTGCATACAATTTTTGAGTATCTTCTTCAATGATGTTGATTTGTTTAGATTGTTTCTGAATATGTTCTAGTGTTGATGTTAGTGTGTCGATCATCCCTTTCATAGATACGAGAACTTTTTGATTTTCTCCAAAGATTTTTGACATTACTTTGATTTCTTTTTGTAGAGCTTTATTGGAGTCAGAAACTGATGACACTTTTTTTAAAACTGCTGCTGGGGTTGGTTGTCTCTTAACTGTTTTTGTAACCTTTTTCTTGCTAGTTTTGGCAACCATATAAGATGAATTAAGAACTAAGAATAAAAAATTTGGGTATAAAATAAAAAATGTAAAGAGTCACTTGTTTACAACTTCAGGTTCATGAAGTAATTCATGAAATGTCTTTTCAGCAAGACCGTTAGTTGTTTCGATGAATCCTCTTGTACAATATTCGCATTGAATCATATAGTACAGTACGGTACCGTACTATTAATAATTAGGTTATCTCGATGTAACCATATAATTGCAGTCAGTTACCCCAGGTCATATCTCTTCATCTTAATCCTAATCTGCTGACCTACTCATCACTCTGCAATTATGCTATGATAACTGGGCATAAAGAAGTTTCAAATTGATAATCTTTTGATAATCAATTTTTCATATTTTTTAAAAAAAATTTTCAAATTTTTAACTACACAATCACTTTTTAATGAAATTCATTAAGTGATATCATGCAAAATAATTTGTTACAATTGGATTCTAGTACAATTCAGAATTCGTTGAATTCTACTGTTAATACTTTGATTGAACAAGTAACTCCAGAATTACCTCATACAAGTTTTGTAACTGATTTAGCTTTTATCATGATAATTGGTTCTATTGTAACACTTGCATTTTTTAAAATTAGACAACCTTTGATTATTGGATATCTGTTTGCAGGAATGCTGCTTGGTCCATTGTCTCCTCTTTGGACTTGGCTTTTGCCTGAAAATAATTCTCCGTCTGAAATGTTAGAAGGTGTTGGAATTTTATCTGATATTTCTGCGTTGCACTTATTTTCAGAAATTGGTGTAATTTTATTATTATTTGTAATTGGTATTGAATTTCCATATGCTAAGATCAAATCAATTGGAAAAGTTTCTGTTGGTGTTGGAACACTAGGACTATTTTCTACATTAGGTGTTTTGTTTTATGCTTCAACGGCACTTGGATTACAATTTATGGATGCATTGTTTATTTCTGCAGCTTTATCAATTTCTAGTACTGCAATAATTGTTAAAATTTTAGAGGAGATGGGGAAAATCAAAAAAGAATCCTCTATTCTTGTTTTGGGTATTTTGATTGTTGAAGATGTAATTGCAGTAATTTTGATTTCTACATTACAATCGGTTGCTTTAGTTGGAACTGTATCTATAGAATCAATTGTTGTAGTTGTATTAGTTGCAATTGGTCTTATTGTTGGAACCTTTACTGTTGGAACTCGAATAGTTCCTGGCTTAATTGATAGAGTTGCAGCTGCTGAAAATCGTGAGATTTTACTCCTAAGTGTACTTGGTGTGTGCTTTGGTTATGCTTTATTGGCAAATATTGTTGGATTATCTGTTGCAATTGGTGCCTTTTTAGCTGGTGTGTTAGTAGCAGAATCAAAATCTGCTGAAGTTGCAAAATTACTTTCTAGTCCAATCAAAGACATGTTTGTGGCCATATTTTTCATTTCGGTAGGTGCTTTGATGGATGTTTCACAACTAGAAAATTATATTTTCATTGCAATTGCTTTGATTGCAGTTGCAACAGGTATGAAATTTGGTGGCAATATGTTGGGTAATTTTATTTTCAGACAAAAACGTGGAAAAGCACTTCGTTCAGCATTCACATTAGCAGCTCCTCGTGGTGAATTCTCAATTGTAATTGTAAAAGTTGGAGTTGATATTGGTGCAGTAAGTGCATTTTTGTTCCCGTTGGTTGGAATTATTTCAATTATCACTGCGTTTATCTCTCCATTCTTAGTTAGAGCAAGTGACAAAATCGTTCCTGCATTGGAGGAAAAAGAAGATGTCTGATGAATTACAAAAAATGTTAGACTCTGTTCATGAAGGGATTACAACATTTGATTTTGAAGGAAAAGAAACTCCTTGCATAGTTGTTGATGAAGAAAAATATGGTTTAATTCGAGCAAAAATTGAGGGCCAGCCTTTTTCTGTAAATACTGATCTAAATATTTTGCAAGATGGACTAGGAAATGTGTTTGTAGAAGTCGTATTGACTTTTTCCATTGGTAATATTTCTGAAAAATTTCTTGTAAATGCAAAAACTGATTTGAACTTTTTTGAAGTTTTAGCAAAGACCTCGATGTTGGTTCTTAATTCTCCTGAATCTAGATATGGTCAAGATAATGTAATTGCTATTCAATTGCCAAGACCTGAAAAGGCTCACGATGCACTTGAAATCATAAAAAATGGATTAATTCCTAAAAATCAATAGATGGTGCAGTTACCGGGATTTGAACCCGGGTCACGTACTTGGCAAGCACGAGTACTAACCAGACTGTACTATAACTGCAACAATTCAAAGGGTTGGATTTGCAGATTTAAGCGTTTTTAAGCTTTCATTGCTTTAGTAATTCATGGATGAAGTTCTTTTAGAGAAGATCGAACAAAAAATTCATGACAGTATTTCAAATCAAGATGATGTTAAGGAATTGATAAAATCTCTTTCTACTATTGATAATTCTCAATCTTTTGCATTAGGCATTATTGTTGGTAGATTATACAACACTTTCTTTTATCAAAGTAAAAGAATTCTAAAACGAGAACCAACTAAACAAGAATTTGAAGATTTTTTAAAATTTATTGTAAATAAGAAATCTGATTTAGAACACTTATGGTGAAGGCTTATTCCATTCAATCACTTTGATTGTTGGAGTTCCAGGTAGTTTGACACATGCTCCATGAAGTGCTTTCTTTGCTGCTTCAAGATGTGCTTCTCCATTAACGTATAATTCCATTATACATTGTCCTTGTCTTACTCTTGCACCTAAACTGGTTGCTTTGCCCCATGATCTTCTCATTCCTTCAGAAACCCTATCTGCACCAGCAGTTGCAATTTGTTTATTTTCTCTTAAGAGATTGTGTGGATAAATTCTTAATCTTGAATAATAACCTGATTCACCAGTTGTTTTTTCTAGTGTTTTGTTTGCTGCTAATCTAGTTGATTCAATTGCCATATGTCTAATTTGAAGACGTTCATTAATCAATAATTGTACACAGTATTCGTAGGTGTTTCTTTTTCCACCTTGAAATTTTGCAATTTTAATTTGAGGTTTTCCTTTGATGTATTCTTTTCTTGTGAATACTTGTCCAGTTCCATCTCTATAATTTGCACCATGCATGATAATCTCAACCATGAATGCCCATATTTTAACGATAGGTAGCAATTTACTCATATTTCCAATGCTTATATGGAAATCTTCCATTTTTCTCAATATTATGGATGAAACTATTGAAGTGCATGGAGACTTGATTGCAGATCAAGCCTGTATTTCTGAGAAAAAAATGATTCATGATCTTGAACAAAAGGGATTTGGTGAAATAGAGAAAGGAAAATTATTTCTCAAATCCTTTGAGACATTGTATTTGCTATATACTGGTAAATTATCACTCAAGAAAAACAAAAAACAAATTGATTTTGATAATTTTATGAATATTTGTCAAAAGATAAATCCTGAAATTCTTACAAAATTTTTGATATATCGAGATCTAAAGACTAGAGGGTATGTTGTTAAAGATGGATTTGGATTTGGTTCTGATTTTCGAGTTTATGAGAGAGGTCATTATGGAGAAAAAGGTGCCAAATTTTTGATATTTGGTCTTAACGAAGGACAACAAGAGAAGATGGGTGCATTACAAAAAAAAATTGATGAAATTACCCAAATGGGAAAAGAGCCAATTATTGCAGTTATTGAACGACGAGGTGAAGTAATTTATTATAAAATCAATAAAATTAATTTTCTAGAAAATAAGGCTCATTTGGATAGTTCTTTTGAATTCTAAACTTCTGTTGCCCAATTTGTTGAAAATTTTAAAAGATTATTTTTTTCAGCATCCATAAAATCACATACCTCGACATATTTTGTTTTATTTTGCCATAAATCTTCAAAATCTTTTCTTTTTCTTTCAACTCTAGATTTGTCATTCCATGAAGTAAAAACATCTACTGATTCAAAATCTCTTGTTTGTGTGGAAAATGATTCTTTTGATGTCCCTGTGAATGCTACTTGTTCATCTTCTTCATCTATGAAAATTCCAATTCTTTCAGAAAATTCGTCTGCAACACGTTCTGAATTTGGAATTGCAATTTTTAATTCAATTTGACCATTGTTTACTATGTTTTGTAATTTCTGAATTTTACTATTTTTAATTAATTTTCCTTCAAATGATTTTGTAAATTTTTCTGAAAATAATTTTGTAAATAGATTGAGATCTTCTGTTTTGAATTTGTGACCTGTAATCATTCTTAATTTTGATTTACCTGCACTAAAATTATCAAAAGCCATTGAAATTGTTGCTAATGCCTGAATTGATAAAAAATTAACACATCTGTCGTATTGAATACAATGACTCAGACATGGAAAAAAGAATTCAGCAACAATGTCGTCTACATCTGAACGATATTCTTCTTTTAGATTGATATCTTTTAGACCCATAAAGAATACCTCTTGATTTAATATTTAAAGAAATAAAAAAATCAAGATTGATTCCAAGAAGGATATCCACCATCAAGTGTTACTGCATTGAATCCTTCTTTTACTAATTCATCAGCTGCAATATTTCCTCTATAACCTGTTCCACAATAAGTACAGATTTTCTTGTCTCTCAAATCTTCAATTTGTTTTTTCTTTGCATTTCTTATTGATAGTCCCAAAGGCATGTGAACTGAATTTTCTATAATTCCTCCTTTCAACTCATCAGCTTCTCGGACATCTATGATTACAAAATCACTTTTTTGTGATTTTAGTTGTTCTGCAGTAATTTTTTCTGCCATACTTGTGGTTGGATTTATTATAATTTATTTCTGTCAGTATGTTTGATTTAGAAGTGCTCCCATCGGGATTTGAACCCGAGTCTTTGGCTTGAGAAGCCAAAATGCTTAACCGGACTACACTATAGGAGCCTGATCAAAAATCATTCAATCTTAATTTAAAGGAAATGTTTTGAGTTTGAATAAAGTTGTAAAACTTTGTAACTTAATTCCTTTATACAAAAACTACTAGTTCAAATTATATGGATTTTAATGAATTCATTCAAAGTCAGGGATTGTCTAATTTTCCAATTGGATTGGGTGGATGTAGAACTATGGATTATTTTTTTGATTCATGTGATTATGATATTATGGTTTTTGATGAAAGTTCTTCAAATGATGAAATTATTTCATTTCAGGATAATTTGATTACAATTCGTCATGCTTCATTATCTGAAAAAAACACAAAAAAACTACTTCAATATGATAATCTAAAAATTCTACAAGATGATTCTTGGAATCTGAAAATATTTCTTTCAAAACTTTCTGAAAAACGTAATTTGCTATATTCTGATTCTGCAAAAAATTCTTTAATTGAATCAATTTTTTGTTGCCAAAAAACAAAAGATGCTATTGAAAATGATGATAATTTTGCAGCTTGTTGGCAAAAATGTGCCTCTTATTATTTGGCAGATGCAATTACGTCTTTGAATCATTCTCCACCAAGTCCTACTCATATGCTAGACTCGCTTAGAACTTTTGAAAAAAATTCTGTCAATTCTCATATTTCTGACGTCCTTCAAACAATTGGAATTGAACGAGCAACTCCTACTTTGTTAGAGAGAATGCTCAAATCATCAATTGGATTCTCTGATTTGATTGAACAAAATAATCATTCAGAATTAATTCAAAAGAAATATGATTATTTCATAGAAAATTCAATGCTTTCTGATTGCTATTTTTATTTAGG
>REGF01000001.1:31159-54501 GCA_003702465.1 Candidatus Nitrosomarinus sp.
GAATGCTCAAATCATCAATTGGATTCTCTGATTTGATTGAACAAAATAATCATTCAGAATTAATTCAAAAGAAATATGATTATTTCATAGAAAATTCAATGCTTTCTGATTGCTATTTTTATTTAGGATATATCAACAAAGAAAATTTTATTTCAATAAAAGATGAATTGAATAAAAGAGAGGATCTAATACATTTACTAAAAATTGCTTTTGACATTGAATCTGAAACTAATCTACTTTTACATCATGTAGAAACTATCCAAATTAGTTGTAATCAAATCCTTGAGACTTTTTCTCACGGCTGATAAAATTATTTTACATCGTTCAAAATCTACATCATCATGATTTTTTATTATCTTTTCATTTACATCTTAATAATTCACATCTTTGTACTAACCTTTTAAAATAAGTAAAATGATGATTTAACATGGTAGATCAAGCATGTGGATGCGAAGCTGATAGCGGAGATCCAGATTACTCATGTGATTGTGCAATGCAAGGTCATTGTATTTGTAGTTCCGATTGCCAATGTTCAACAGACGTTTGCAAAGAAGCTACACAAGATATGTAATTGAATAAAAATTACATTCTAACTTTTTATTTTTATAATTAATCTTCTTCTTCCTCTAAGCCCCAAGATTTTACTAATTCTTTTTGGAACTTGTCTGCTTGTTTTTCATCTAATCCAAAACCACAATTTTTGTGAGTAGGAACTACTGTCATTCCATCTAATTTGAATTCAACTTCAAACAAGTGTACTTTGGAACATTCACACATTTCTATTTTTTTTCAAATATTCCTCTATATTTGCCTATTTGAATCGCAATTTACCACCAATTTTTAGCATTTTTTAGTAATTTGAATAACGTTTAACTATCCGTTTGGACAATTTTTTTTAGAATTGAACCACTCGCCTCTTATTATAGGATTAATGACAATATTGGTCGTTACTTCATTTTTACCAACTTCAGCATTTGCTCAATTCCAATCAGGAGGTGTAACTTCTGATAAATATCCGGCAGGCACTACCTGGTTTGCAGGAGAAGGTCTGAAAAAAGGTGACTTTTTCTCATATTCGATGTGTCATGTAGATTACAAAGAATGTGCAAATTTTGAACTTGACATGTGGGTAAAAGGAGACATTCAAGTTGGAACTGAAACAAAGTGGCTAGCTGAAGTTGCTGTATTTGATGGAAACAAAGTTGTTGTCGGAACAATGGAACTTGGTAAAATTGCTCCAGAACCAACCGGTGGAAGTGAAGATTTAGGAATTTACCGTGGTGCATTCAAATCATCTGTTGCTTGGTTATCTGCATTTGCAACTTCTGATGGAAGTTCAGGTGGTAAAGGTCCAAAGGAATTTGCAGCAAAGTCTTGGGGAAAGATTGGAAATATTGGTGGCGAACAAGTGGTTCCAATGTCCATTGAAGATATTACAATAAAATCTGGAACTTGGGAAACTGTTGTTGTTGGTTGGAAAACCGGTGGTGCAACAAGTAAAGTTTGGATTGTTGATGATTTCCCATTCCCTGTGAAGGGTGCTACATACACACACGTTTCTGAAGGAATTCCTCCACCAGAATATAGATTTGAATTATTAAAATACGAAGAAAATATGACTGAAACTCCATTTGCAAATATTATTCCAACTGAAGATACTTTTGCAGCACAAGGATGTGAAACTAATTATGAAAAAGAAATTTCTGTAAAGAAACCAACTGTAAACTTTGGTTATCAAATACATGCATTTTATGGACCTGAAGATCCTGTTCAGGGATGTGAGATGTCTTGGATTATCAAATTTATCAGCAAATATGATGACACTGAATATTTGAATCAAGTTCAATTTGATTTCTTAACTGTTGATGAAAATATGGCTCCATTAAGATCATTAGCACAAGATGAAGGAAGAACCAATCTTTACTCTCCCTCTGGTGTATATGTAATGGATATGATTGTAGAAGAAGAACCTGGAACTGCAAATTATGTGATATGGGTTTATGGTTTGTCTCCAGATGGAATTTACCCTTCTTCAGCACCTGATTATTTACAAATTCAAGTTCCAGTCTATGCATCTGATGGAGAAAAACCTGTAGCAAAAATTCCAGACTGGATTAAAAACAATGCAGGTTGGTGGGCAGATGGAACAATTGATGATAATTCATTTGTTCAAGGAATTCAATTTTTAATTAAAGAGAATATTATGAAGATTCCTAAAACTACACAAGGTGTTGGTGGAGGTTCTAATGAAATTCCATCCTGGATTAAAAACAATGCAGGTTGGTGGGCAGACGGAACAATTGATGATGAATCATTCATCCAAGGAATTCAATTTTTGATTAAAGAAGGAATTATGAACGTTCCACAACCTCGTCAAACTGATACTTCTTCCGGTGCACCACCTCCATCTTGGTATAATTAGAGACTCTTTGATGTTTTACATTCAAATAATTGATTTTATTTTATTTTGATTAGATATGGCTGGCTTATTCAAACAACCAAAGCGCAAATTAAAGAAATTAGTTAAAGACGGAGAATATGATGATGCAATTGCATTTGGTAACAGTTTAGAATCTGAATATTCTAATGATGCTGATTTTATGTTCATTATGGGAAGTATTTTCTTTATTGTAGACGATGCAAAAAGAGCATTACCTTATTTTGAAAAATCTTTTGAATTAAACCCAAATGATGCTGAAATGCTTAGTTTGAAAACCAATGTTCATTTGGCATTACAGCAAAAAAATGAAGCAATAGATTGTTGTAAACGAATTTTAAAATTAAATCCAAAAAATTCTGAAGCTGAATCTTTACTTGAACAATTAGAGAATCTATAGATTTCTTATTTCTTTTTCATTTCGTAGGCATTTTCCATTAGCCAATTACAAAATGCAGTTACTTTTTCATCAAATTCAGTCCATATGTGTACTGAATGTGGTAAAATATCGATTTTCCAGTCATCTGTGAACACTCGCACTCCTTCTTTATTTTCATACATGTATGCATCCTCTGTTTTTACATCTCCTAACATTTCAACTGCTTTTTGTTTGATAATTTCTCTATCCATTGGAAATCTCTTTCTGTCATAATCTACAATCAAACTGAGATCTCTTTTTCCATACATCTCATATTCTTCTATTCTTCCTTCTTTTGGAAAATTCACAATAAGTTTAATGTTGTACATTTTACCTACTTCTTTTCCAATTTCTACAATTCTGTTGTATCCTAAGCCTGGATTCTTTTTAATTAAAAATCTGATTTGTGCTAATTCTCGTTTTAATTCATTTTGTAAATCTGTAATTAATTCTGTAAATATCATTAATTGATGTCCAGTAAATTCCTATTATAATCATTAATTTTTTTGGACTTTCCTAGATTAAATAGCAAAAATAAGGATAATAGAACTTGTAGGTAGGTCAAACATTCCAAATTATATCTTCTTCAGGTATCTTGCCACATCTTACATGACATTTTATACAAATCAATTATGATTCTCAATTATTTGTATTAGATTTTTTTCTTAATTGATGCAACTAGTGACATGTTGACAATGATTAGAATTATGACTAGAATTACTGCAATAGCTATCAAGGCAATTAAAGCAGTTATGTAAAAAGACAATAATTCCATTTCAGAACTAAGCGATTGGTTGTTTGTTTGTTGAACAACTATTGGTTGTTCATATGTTTGAGGTACAGATTCTTTAGTAACAGTAGGTTGTTCGGTGACAATAGATTGCACGTGTGATGGAGTATCAGATTCGACCCAAGCAGATTCTCCATTGAATTGAATTCTTTTCAGACCATCAATTCCTATTTTTTGTACTTCAGGTGCAATTGGAACATAGTGTAAACTTTCATTGAATTTTTGACCATCTGTTATCATCCAGTGAATCATGTGCACTAGTGATTGTGCAGTATCAGGATCATTTGTCACATTATTCAGATTCTCATATACTAGCAAGTAAGTAAATGTCGATATAGGATAAGAGTTATCTCCAGGTGCATTGATTATACTTATTCCATACCAGCTTTCATGTGCCTGTGGAAGAGTTGGTGCAGCGCCTGCTGAAGCAGCAGCAATACTTTCCATGGAGGGTAGAACAAAGTTGGTTCCATCAGCATTTTCTACTGCTGCATAAGGAATATCATTTTGAAATGCATATGCAAGTTCAATGTATCCAATTGAATATGGTGTTGTCTTTATGACATTTGCAACACCTTCGTTGCCTTTTCCACCAATACCTGCTGGCCATTCAACGCTTTTTCCAACACCTACTTTTTCATCCCATTCCTGACTAACTTTTGCCAAGTAAGAGACAAAAACGAATGTTGTGCCAGCACCATCAGAACGATGTGCAACTACAATATTTTCATCAGGTAATGAAACCCCTGGATTCAAATTCTGAATTGCAGGATCATTGAATTTTGTAATTTTTCCTAAGAATATGTCTGCAATAACCTCACCAGTAAGTTTTAGTTCTGATTCGGATACTTCAGGCAAATTATATGCAATAGTTACCGCACCGATTGCTTCAGGAATATGTAGTGTATTTGGTGCAGCTTCCATCTCTTTTGGTTTTAGTGGAGCGTCAGATGCAGCAAATACTATAGTTTCAGATATGTGATTTTTGACACCGCCACCACTGCCTATTGATTGATAATTCAATTGAACATTTGGGTATAATTTTCCGTATTCAACTCTCCATAGATCAATTAATGGAAATGGAAAAGATGCACCGGCTGCATCAATTTGTACATCTGCATTTGGATCTGGCTCAACAGGTGATGCTGCAAAAGCAGATCCGGGTATCATAAGAATTATCATTAGTAAAGACGTAGTGATTGCAACAGCCTTTGTCATAATTTCTTGTAATCAATTTTGCATATAGCAATGATCAATGTATGGTATATTGTACTATATAGACAATGTAGATCCAATGTAATTACTTCAAAAATAATAAAAATGTGTAAGCGTTGTCAAGAGATCTATTAGCAAAGAAAAAAAATTTTCATTGGGATAGCATTTTTAAAATTACAGCTACTTGTGCAGGTGCGTTTGTTTTACTAATCATGGTATTAATTTTTGGTCAATTGTTATCAGATTCTTGGTTAATCTGGGAAAAAGAAGGATTATCATTTGTAACAGGAGATAGGTGGAATCCTGTAGAAGGCCGTGAAGCCTTTGGTGCATTACCATACATAGCAGGAACGTTAGTGACATCATTAATTGCATTATGTATTGCAGTTCCCCTTAGTCTTGGAATTGCAATGTTTCTTTCAGAAATTGCACCTACAAGGATTAGAGAACCAATTTCATTTATAGTAGAATTGTTAGCCGCAGTTCCAAGTATCATCTATGGATTATGGGGTTTGTTTACATTCCGGATAGTTTTCAAAGATTGGTTTGAAAGTCCTACACATGAAGCATTAGGTGAACATATCTTTTTGTTCAGAGATGCACCATTTGGACTTGACATACTAACTGCAAGTGTTGTATTGGCAATCATGATAATTCCTACAATTTCTGCAGTTTCACGTGAAATTTTACTGGCAGTTCCTGCAATTCAAAGAGAGGCAGCATACATGCTAGGTGCCACAAAGTGGGAAGTATTTAGAATGTCAGTTTTACCATATGCAAAATCAGGTTTGATTGGCGCATCCATTTTAGGATTAGGAAGAGCAGTTGGAGAAACTATGGCAGTTACAATGTTAATTGGAAATGCAGTTGGGCCAAAGGCATTTCCATTTGGATTTTTCCAGCAGGGAAATTCACTTGCAAGTATTATTGCAAATGAGTTCAATGAAGCATCACCTGTTTCAATGTACTTTCCAGCACTAATTGGGTTAGGATTAATTCTCTTGTTTGTATCACTAGCAGTGAATGTATGCGCGCATCTGATTATTCGTAGAGTGACTAATGCACACGAAGGAGGTATCAAAGGATTTTGAGTAATTCAGAACGTAGATTAGAATTTAGAAACTACTTCCAAGATAATCTTGGAAAAAGAATGGTGACCGACAAGATTGTCAAGATAATTGTCATATCATGTGTTGTCATTGCAATTATCCCACTTGGAAGTATCTTAGCTGATGTTGTAAGAATGGGAATTGAAATAATTTCATTTGAGTTTCTAACTGCATTGCCAGGAGCTGCAGGTTCTGGAGATGGAGGAATTGCAAACTCAATTCAAGGCACGTTCATAATGATTGGAATGACATCCGTTATAGGAATACCAATAGGAGTTTTGTCTGGAATTTATGTTTCTGAATATGCAAATTCAAGGGTTGGAAAAATGATTAGATTTTTCAATGATGTAATGATGCAATTTCCATCAATCGTATTTGGAATTTTTGCATTTTTATTCATTGTTCTAGTTCTAGGAAAATTCAATTTATGGGCAGGTGCAGTTGCACTTTCACTAATCATGTTCCCAATAATTGCAAGAACTACAGAAGAAGCATTAAAATTAATTCCAGATACATACAGAGAAGCAGGACATGCGTTAGGACTTCCAAAAGCAGTTGTCACTGTAAAAATTTTACTTTCAGCTGCAAAAGGAGGAATAATTACAGGAATAATGTTGGCAGTTGCAAGGATTGCAGGAGAAACTGCACCACTAATCATGACAATTTTAGGAAGTAAAGGATGGTTTAGAGGCACAGAGACTGCAATGGATGCACTTCCATTAACAATTTGGAGATTGTCCCTTTTACCTTATGATGAGGCAGTGATGTTTGGTTGGGGTGCCGCACTAGTATTAATTACAATACTCCTTGCACTAAACATGAGTGTCAGATATCTTGTTCTTCATAGGAAAGGAGGATCTGGTTCACTTGGAATGTTTATGCGTATAACGGGAGGTAAAAAATAATGGAAATGAGTGCCTTGGATGTCTTAAACGCAATGAAAAATGATGAACAACCATCAACAAAAAGAAATGAGCCAGAAAAAGAAATACCAAACGACATGACAAACGATGGTAAATACAAAGTTTTGATTGAAAATTTGGCTGTATCATACAATGGAAAAAAAGCAATCAAAGATATCAACATGAAAATTCCAGACAAAGCAGTTACAGCATTAATTGGTCCATCAGGATGTGGAAAAACTACACTTTTACGAACTATTAACAGAATGCACGATTTAACAAAAGGTGCAGAAGTTACAGGTAAGATCATTATTGATGGAGAAAATGTTTACGATTCACACATCAATCCAATTTTACAAAGAAGAAAAATTGGAATGGTGTTCCAGAAACCAAATCCATTTCCAACAATGTCAATTTGGGATAATGTTGCAGCAGGATTGAAGCTCAACGGTGTAAAAGACAAGGGTATTTTGAATGAAATTGTAGAAGATTCACTAAAAATGGCATATCTTTGGGATGAGGTAAAAGATGAGTTGAAAAAACCTGCAGTTGCATTATCAGGAGGACAACAACAAAGACTGTGTATTGCAAGAGCACTTGCCATACAACCCGAAGTATTACTCATGGACGAGCCAGCATCTGCATTAGACCCAATCGCTTCACAAAAAATTGAGCAAACAATTATCGAATTAAAGAAACATTATACAATAATTATTGTAACACATAACATGCAGCAAGCACTTAGGGTTTCAGATAGAACAGGATTCATGTATTTGGGAGATATGATTGAATACGATAAAACAGAAACAGTATTCAAAAATCCAAAAAAGGAATTGACTTCAAATTACGTGCAAGGGAGATTTGGATAGATGGCACGACTTATTGATCCAGCAATTGATAAATTATCAAATACAATTTACGAGATGGGTCAGGATGCAATTACATGTTTTTCCTTAGCTGTAGATTCATACTTAGAAGATAGACAAACAGCACCACAAGTTCATGATTTATCAGAGAAAATTCGAAAAAATTACTACAGTGTGGAAGACCAAATTTTCGATATCATGTTAAAGTATCAACCAATTGCAGAAGACTTTCGATTTATAAGATCATCAACCGAGATTTCATATGCATATTCAAGATTTGGTAGATATGCATACGATATGTCACTTGTTAGAGAAACGTATGGCGGAGTAACAGAATGTGTCAATGAAGGATTAACTGAAACGTCAACTAGAGTAAAAAAGATGATCCGTGATGCAGTAATTTCGTATAAGGAACTAGATATTCGAAAAGCAATCAAGATTGAATCAAGAGAGCAAAAAGTTGATAAAATTTATCGTGAAAGAATTCCTCAATTAGTTAACTCAGATAACACAAAATGTGCATTAATGGAGACGTTGATTTTGAGATATTTGGAAAGAATTGCAGATCACGCTGTTTTCATGAGCGATGCAGTCAACTACATTGTCACAGGAAAACACAAGATAGAACATAATGATTGATTAATACCTGAAGTGTTTAATCTATTTGTATAATTTTACATTGATTTTTATTTCGACAATTTTTCCCACAAGCATTACTAATGGATATTTTACAACTAATTCAAGCTAATCTTCTTACTCCGATAATTCTATTTTTCTTGTTTGGAATAATTGCAGCTAGAATAAAATCTGATTTGAAAATACCTGATGCAATTTCTGAATTCTTACCAATCTATCTTTTAGCTGCAATTGGTCTTCATGGTGGTATTGAGATGCGAAATACTGGATTTGAAAATATGCTTGTGCCGATGTTTGTTGCAATTGGCCTTTCTTTACTATTCACTTTGAATCATTATCAAATATTACGGAGATTAGGTAAATTCAATCTCTTTGATTCATATGCACTTGCATCTACATATGGTGCAGTAGGCGCAGTACACTTCTCAGTTGGCTTATCCTTTTTGAAAAATCAGGGAGTATCCTCTGAAGGATATATTGCAGCAATTCTTGCAGTTCTTGAACCACTTGCTTTCATTTTGGCAATATTTATGACAAATATGGCTGTCTCAAAGCAGATCAGAGAAAAGAAAAAATCATTTGGAGATGATGATTCAAATGATCTAGATGTTGGATTAAATCAGACAAAAACAAAACTTTCTAAAGTATTACATGAATCTATTACTGGAAAAGCAATTGTTATTCTTCTTGGTAGTATTGTAATTGGGTACATAATTGGAGAAGAAGGTTTTGAACCAATTAAAATTGTATTTGATGAAATGTTTACTGGGGCAATCGTGATTTTTATGATTGAAATGGGTATCATTGCTGGTCAACGATTGGGTGATATCAAAAAAGTTGGTATTTTTCTTACTGCCTTTGCTGTTTTGATACCTACTTTCAATGGAGTAATTGGTGTTTTAGTTTCTACCGCAATAGGATTGAGCCTAGGTGGGGCTGTGATGTTTGGTTTACTTCTTGCTAGTGCATCTTTTATTGCTGCACCTGCAGTTTTACGACAAGCAATACCTCAAGCAAAACCTAGTCTTTACATAACATCTGCATTGGGAATTACATTTCCGTATAATATCATAGTTACATTACCATTGTTGTTTGCACTATCATCTATCTTACATTCTGGTGAAACGATAGACTTATTCAATTTCATTACTGGAGGATTAATATGAAATTATACAATGTAAAATTACTAACTATTACTTGTGAGATATTAGCACAAGAAAATATTCTTGAAATTTTAAAGAAGAATGAAATTACTGGTTATACAAAATATGAAGTTGATGGTAATGGGGCACGTGGATTACGTGGACAAGGATTCAAAAATGAAAAAAATGTAAAAATTGAAGTAATTATGAGGGAAGAAAAATTACAAGATGTAGTTGAAGAAATATCTAGAACACAATTTGCAAATTTTGCTATAGTTTTGTATGTTAGTGATATTGGTGTTTTAAGACCCGAAAAATTTTAACAACACTTTTCATCTACACATAGATTTGGAATTTCTTTTGAAGTGTTTGTAACATTTGTTATTAATTCTGCAAGTTGTTTACTGGTAATTGAGTACATTGCTTTTTTCCCCTCGTCTCTGGATTTCACAATCCCACATTTTTTTAATGTTTTAAGGTGATGTGATACTAGTGGCTGATCTTTTTTCAATTTTTTAACAAAATCATTTACACATAATTCCTGATTTTTTTGTAGTAATTCTAAAATTTCAAATCTTGTTTCATCACAAATACATTTTAGAAGACTAATTCCATTCATATCAATTTAAATTTATATAAACTGATATTTATGTTATTTTATGGATGATTCTAAAAATGTCCTATTTGTGTGCGTAGAAAATGCAGGTAGGAGTCAAATGGCAGAGGCATTTTTTAAAAAATTTGCCAAAAATAGATTCAACGTAATCAGTGCTGGTACATCTCCTTCATCAAATCTTAATCCAATTGTTGTTTCTGTAATGGAAGAAATTGGAATTGATTTGAAAAATCAAAATCCTCAATTATTATCTTCATCAATGATTGAAAATTCTAATAAAACTGTCAATATGGGATGTATGGATAAAGAATCTTGTCCTTCATTGTTTGTTAAAGATGTTGAGAATTGGAATATAGATGATCCAAAAGGAAAATCTATTGAAGATGTAAGAAAGATTCGAGATCAAATTGAAAAAGATGTTTTGAATTTGCTTGATTCTCTTGAAAGTGATGTTTGATGGCTTACACTAATTTACAAATTTTTACTGTAGAATTAATTGGAACTTTTATTCTTGTTGTATTTGCTACTGGTTCAATTGTTTATGACACTGAATTTTTAGATGGTCAATTGGGAATTCCTTTTGCAGCTGTTGCACCTTTCATTGCATTACTAATTGGAGTTTATTCATTTGGAAAAATTTCTCTAGCACACTTTAATCCTGCTGTAACTATTGGATATTATATCACTGGACATATTACAAAAATTCAAGTTTTGTATTATTTAATTGCAGAAATAATTGGAGCTTTGTTGGGTTCACTTTTTGTTTTGTCTTTCATTGGAGAAAAAGCAAATCTTGGAGCTAATGCACCAAATTATGATTTTTCAATATTTTTGATTTTTCCTGTCGAGGTTTTAGCTTCTCTGATGTTGATGGCTGTGATATTTTATGTTGTATACACTAAAGGTTTGAGAGGATTTAGTGGAGTTGCAATTGGTGGAATTGTTGCATTAGATATTTTATTTTTGGCGTTTATCTCAGGTGCATCGATGAATCCTGCAAGAGCCCTTGCACCTGCACTACTTTCTGGAACTTTTGATGATTTATGGCTATATTGGACTGCTCCTTTCATTGGAACTATTATTGCAGCATTTGTATTTCGAGGAAAATTCTATGCCCAAAGGGCACAAATTAGGAATAATAATGACCCTGATGTAGACTGAGTATGTCTAAATCTAGAAAATTATTCAATGATTCAAAAAAAGTGATTCCATCAGGAGTTAATAGTCCTGTAAGATATTTTGATCCTTATCCATTTTTTACCAAAAAGGCTAATGGTGCGTATATTTGGGATGAAGATAACAATCGTTACATCGATTTTTGTAATGCATACGGTGCGTTGTTGTTAGGCCATCGAAGAAAAGAGATTCTAAATTCTGTTTCAAAACAACTCTCAAAGGGAACATTGTATTGTACTCCAACTGCATTAGAAATTGAATTATCAAAACTAATTCTTGGTAATTTCCCTTCAATGGACAAAGTGAGATTGATGAATACAGGTGGTGAAGCTACAATGACTGCAATTAGATTAGCACGTGCTTATACGAAAAAGAAAAAAATAATTAAGTTTGAAGGGTGCTATCACGGTGCACATGATTCTGTTTTAGTTAAGGCCGGTTCTGGTTCTGCACAAAATGGTATTTCTGTTTCTGATGGTGGATTGGATGAAGTTTCAAAAAATACCTTGGTTGTTGAATATAACAATATTGAATCTCTACAAAAAACAATTTCAAAAAATAAAGATATTGCTGGTGTAATTGTTGAACCCATTTTAGCTAACATGGGATTAATTTTACCGGAAAAAAATTTCCTATCTGATTTAAGAAAAATTACAAAAGAAAATAACATTCCATTAATTTTTGATGAAGTGGTAACTGGATTTAGAGTGTCTTCTGGTGGTGCACAAGAACATTTTGGTATCAAACCTGACATAACAACTTTAGCTAAAGCTCTGAGTAATGGATTTACAATTTCAGCTGTTGGTGGAAAAAAGGAAATCATGAATCTGTTATCTCCAAATGGAAATATGTATCAGGCAAGTACTTTTGCTGGTAATCCTATATCTGTCAGTGCTGCAATTAGTTCAATTAAAACAATCAATAAAATGAAAAACAAACTTTATTCAAAACTTGAAAGATTCAATTTGTTATTTTCTACTGCATTAGATGATATGGCTACTGATATGAAAATTCCCCATCAAATCAATTTCACTGCTTCTATGTTACAAATTTTCTTCACAAATACGCCTGTAATTGACTCTAAAACATCTAAAAAAGCAGATGGAAAAAAATTCCAAAAACTGTTTAGAACTTTATTGAAAAAAGGTGTGTTTATTCCTCCTTCTCAATTTGAAGTTGTTTTCTTATCTGATGCTCATACGGAAAATGATTTGAATAAAACATTAGATGCATATCATGCTGCATTAAAGTCGGTGAAAAATTGAAATACGTTGTTGGCGCAAGAGGTAGTAAATTATCTATGGCTCAAACAAATTGGGTTATTTCAGAACTAAAAAAAGTAAATCCTGACTGTGAATATGAGATTAAACCAATTACAACAAAGGGTGATACTGATACAAGACCTTTATTCACAATTGATCAAAAAGGAATTTTTGAAAAAGAAATTGATAAGGCAGTTGCAGATAAAGAAATTGATTTTGCTGTACATAGTCTCAAAGATGTTCCTTCACAATTAGCTGATAATTTAATAATTGCATCGATTCCAAAACGTGAAAAAGTAAATGATGTTTTTATTTCATCAGACAATTCTTCTTTAGAAAAAATAAAACCTGGCTCTATTATTGGTACAAGTTCATTACGTAGAGCTGTTCAGATTTCACGACAGAGATCTGATGTTACAGTTAAACCAATTCGAGGAAATATTGAAACCCGAATAAACAAATCTTCTGGAGAAAATTATGATGCTATTGTACTTGCACAAGCAGGAATTTCTAGATTGGGTGTAGATGTTAATTTTATTCCTTTATCTGTAGATGATTTTTCTCCTTCCCCTGGTCAGGGTGCTATTGCAATAGTTGCAAGAACTGATGATGATAAAACAATTGAAATGCTACAAAGAATTGAAGATCCTGATTCTAGATTAGAAATTGAGGCTGAACGAGCTTTATCTGATTTTATCGATTCTGGGTGTAGATTTCCTTTAGGCGCTTATGCAAAATCTCATGGTGATGAAATGACTCTGACTGTCTATGCTTTTTCAGTTGATGGTAAACAGTCCCTCCAAGTTTCACAATCTGGAGATAAAAATAATCCTAAATTATTGGGTAAACAGGTAGGCGAAGAATTGCGCAGTAAAGGAATTAATGATCTTGCATTAAATTGGAGGGAGAAAGTGGAGGAATGGAATAAGATATGAGTGGTAAAGTATACCTAGTTGGAGCTGGACCTGGCGATAGTAAATTAATTACTATGAGAGCAGTTGAATTGATCCAAAAAGCTGATGTTGTTTTGTATGATAGATTGGTCAGCAAAAAAATCATTTCTATGATTCCTAAAACTGCAAAAAAAGTCTATGTTGGACGTTCAGTTGGAGATGACACAAGTCATCAAAATGGTACTAATGATTTAATGGTTGAATATGCAAAATCTTCTAAACATGTTGTGAGATTAAAGGGAGGTGATCCAATTATTTTTGGACGCGGTGGAGAAGAAGCTGAATTTCTAAAAGATCATAAAATTAAATATGAAATTGTACCTGGAATCACTTCTGGTATTGGTTCTGCAACATATGCTGGAATTCCATTAACTCATAGAAAATATGCTTCATCAGTGGTTTTTGTTACAGGACATGAAGATCCTGAAAAAAAACAGGAGATTGTTAAATGGAAAAATCTTGCAAAATCTGTTGATACAATTGTAATAATGATGGGATTGTCTAGAATTGATATTATTTGTAAACAGTTGATAGCAGGAGGTATGGATAAAAAAACACCTGTTGCTGTTATTCAAAATGGAACAACTCCACAACAAAAAATGATTAAAGGAAATGTAACAAAGAGTGCAAAATAAGTCAAAGAAAAGAAGATAATGACTCATACAAATATTATAATTGGTAAAGTAGTTGATTTGTCTGATGTTATTGGGTGGAAATAATGCTTAATGGAAAAACTATTGCAATTACTCGTTCAAAAGATGATGCTTCGGAATTTATCTCTCTGGCACAAGATAATGATGCTATTCCAATTGCCTTACCTACTATTGAATTAGTTAGTAAAGGTGAAAAAATTGTTGATGAATTTTTAGAATCTGTTGAAAAATACAATCCTGATTATTCTGTTTTTATGAGTTCTAAAGCTGTTAAACTGTTATTTGATACTGCAAAGCAACTAGGAAAACTTGAAAAATTACAGTTAGCAATTGCAAATACTATTGTCATGTCTGTAGGACCTAAAACATCTCTTACTTTGGAGGCTGAGGGAATTAAAGTAAATCATCAACCAACAACTTATTCTTCAGTAGGCGTTGGAGAAGAATTTACAAAACTTAATGCAGTTGGGAAAAAAGTAATTGTTCCACGTAGTGGAGCCTCTACACCTTTTCTTAAAGAATTACTTTCAAAAATTGGAATTGATGTTTTAGAAATTCATCTGTATGATGTTTGTGCATTTAGGGATACAACTCAATGGAATGGATTTAGAGAATTGTTTTCTAAAAATAAAGTTGATGGTGTAGTTTTTACTAGTGCATCTTCTGTTAGAGGTTTTTTTGAAATTATGTCTAAAGATTATTCCGAAGATACTTTGCTAGAAAATCTTGAAAAATTATCTGTTGTCTCTATTGGTCCTTTCACATCTGACGAATTAAAAAAATTTAAAGTTAAAAATTCTGTTGCTGAAGTTCATACTGTAGCAGGTGCCTTTGATGAGATGAAAATTTCTCTTTCAAATTAATTTTATTTGAATTTTTTCTTAGCGAATTTTGAAAGACCTTCAGTTTTTAATTTATCTGATTCTTTCATAACTGAATTATGTTGATCTAGTTTGTGTTGTTTCAATTTCTTTTTCAAGTCTGCAAATTCATTAGCAAGCATTTTCATTGCATAGATTCCTGCATTTCCTGCTTTGTTAACTCCTACTGCTACAACTGGTGAGCCTGATGGCATTTCAGTAATTGATAGTAGGGAATCTAATCCACCAAATGCAGAAAATTTAGCTGTATCTGTTTTTTTTGGATGCTTGTCATTATACACAAGAATTGGTACTCCAATAACTGGAATTGTTGTATGTGATGCAATCATTCCTGGTAGGTGTGCTGCGCCTCCTGCACCTGCGATGATAATTTTTAATCCTATTTTTTCAGCATGTTTTGCATATTCTTCTAATCGTGCAGGTGTTCTATGTGCTGAAACAATTTGGTCTTCATGTTTAATTTTATACTCATCAAGAATTTCTGCTGCAGCTTGCATAATTCTACTATCTGAACTAGAACCCATGATAATTCCAACTAGGGGCTTTTCAGAGTATTTCATATTACTACAAAAAACTAGAGAGTAATTAAGAATTACATTTTCTGAACTGATTCAGAAATATTGATTTTTTATTAACTAAATTATTCTCATAATTTGTTAGGATTTTTGAGATCTAAATTTTTTCCAAATTAATTTATCTTAAATTTAGCTATAGCTATTTAGCTTTGCCTATTTTTCCTCATGTATTTATAATATAACGGGGTTATCCCATTTATGGCAACAGAAAATATCGACATTGATTATACAAAATATGACTTTAAAGATTCTACAGAAATGTATGTCCATCTAAGTAAAAAGGGACTATCAAAAGAAACTGTAATTGAAATTAGTAAAATGAAAAAAGAACCACAATGGATGCTTGATTTCCGAATTCGTTCATACGAAGTATTTATGGAAAAACCAATGCCAACTTGGGGTGGTGATCTTAGTGTAATTGATTTCCAAAATATTTACTATTATGCTAAAGCATCTGATAAAACTGAAAAGAATTGGGATGATGTTCCAGATAATGTCAAAAAAACATTTGATAAATTAGGAATTCCTGAAGCTGAAAAGAAATTTTTGGCTGGTGTAGGTGCACAATATGAATCTGAAGTTGTATATCACAATTTAAGAGAAGATTTGGCAAAACAAGGTGTTTTATTTTTAGACACTGATCAAGCATTAATTGATCATCCTGAAATTTTCAAAAAATATTTCGGTAAAATTATTCCACCAGAGGATAACAAATTTGCAGCATTAAACAGTGCAGTATGGAGTGGTGGTTCATTCATCTATGTTCCACCAGGTGTCCATATTGACATGCCTTTACAAGCATACTTTAGAATTAATGCAGAAAACATTGGTCAATTTGAAAGAACTTTGATTATTGTTGATGAAGGTGCAGAAGTACACTACATTGAAGGTTGTACTGCTCCTGTATATTCTTCAGAATCACTTCACTCTGCAGTTGTAGAACTAGTTGCACATAAAGATGCAAAATTAAGATACACAACTATTCAAAATTGGAGTTCTGATGTCTATAATCTTGTAACAAAACGTGCTTATGCATACGAAGGAGCTACAGTTGAATGGATTGATGGAAACATTGGAAGTAAATTAACAATGAAATATCCTGGAGTTTACCTAATGGGCGAAAGAGCATATGGTGAAACATTATCTATTGCATTTGCAGGAAAAGGCCAGCATCAGGATACTGGAGCTAAAATGGTACATCTTGCACCAAACACAACTTCAAAAGTTACATCCAAATCAGTAAGTAGAATGGATGGACGTTCAACTTATAGAGGAATGCTAAATGTTGCTAAAGGTGCCACTAATGTAAAATCTACTGTTAGATGTGACGCTTTACTTTTAGATGATACATCAAAAACTGATACCTATCCATACATGGTAATTGATCAAGAAGATGCAACAATTACTCACGAAGCAACAGTTGGAAAAATTGGTGATGACCAAATTTTCTATTTGATGTCTAGAGGTTTTAGTGAAGAAGATGCATTGTCTTTGATTGTTAATGGATTCATGGAACCATTTACCAAAGAATTGCCTATGGAATATGCAGTCGAACTAAATAGACTCATCAAATTAGAAATGGATGATTCTGTAGGATAAACTCTAATCTCATATATGGTAATCATGTCTCAAGAAATTCTCTCAAAAATAAATACTACACATATTGAAGAAATTTCTTCATCTAGAAATGAACCTGAATGGTTAAAAGATTATAGAAAAAATTCACTATCTGTTTATGATAATCTTCCAATTGAGACATCTCCATTATACAACAAATATACTGATGCCAAAAAAATGGATCCAGAAAAAGTATCTCTTTCAACTACCACTGCTGAAACAGTACCTGCCTTTCTTCAAAAAAGATTAGGTGAACTAGAAAGTGAAATTTGTATTATCCAAATAGGCACAAATATCCATAAAATCAATTTACCTGACGATTTAAAATCTAAAGGATTAGTGATTTCTTCAATATCTGATGCAATTGAAAATAATTCTGAATTAGTGAAAAAAGCATTAGAAGCATCAAGTTCTGAAGAAGATAGATTTACTGCTTTGAATAATGCTGCATTCAATTCTGGAATTTTTATACACATTCCACGTAATTTGATTTTAGAAAAATCTATTCACTTTTTGACTTGTTTATCTGAAGATGGTCATTCTACAATTTCCAGAAATATTATTTTTGCAGATGAAAATAGTAAGGCAACTGTTGTGCAAGAATTGTATTCTCCAAAAATTGAAACTCAACAAGCATACCTTGAATTAATGAATACCAATGTTGGTGATAATGCTCAATTGGATGTAACTACTTTACAAATGTTAGATCAACACGCTGTAACCTTTTCAACTAAACGAACTGATTTAGGTCAAGATGCAAAAGTAAATTGGTATTCTGGTTTGTTTGGTTCTATGTTGTCTCGATACAAAATTGAATATTTTCTTAATGGAACTGGTGCATCATCTAATGATTCAGAAGTTGTTTTTGGAAATAATGAACAATCATTTGACATTCAAACTAATGTTAATCATGAAAGTCCTGCAACAGAAGGAAAAGTAGTTGAAAAATCCATACTTCGAAATAAATCTAAATCTCTTTTCAAGGGAATGATTAGAATTAAAGAAAATGCCTCCAAATCAAATTCTTTCTTATCTGGTCGTTCGATTTTACTTGATGAAGATGCAAAATCAGACGCAATTCCTGGATTGGAAATATTTACCAACGACGTTAAAGCAACCCACTCTGCATCTGTTGCACAAATAGATGAAGAACAAATTTTCTATCTCAAAAGTAGATGTCTAAGTCACGCAGAGGCTGAAAGAACTATTGTTGAAGGTTTCTTAGAACCATTGTCTAGAAAAATGTCTTTCCAAGTAAGAGCATGGATTGCATATCTAATTGAATCAAAATGGGATAATCGTGAACTCAGTATAAATACTGATGAAGAACTAGCTAAGTTTGTTGAAATCGAAGAAACCCGTTATGATGAGAATTCAGAAATTGAACAACATTACAAGTATCGGTGATAATTTTGTCTGAATGGATTAAAGCATGTAGTATAGATCAAGTTAAAGATGGTGAGCTTTTTGGATTTGTTCAAGATGGTAGAAAACTCTTGATAGCAAATCTTGATGGTACAATTCATGCTACTGATTTAATTTGCACTCATGCTGATGCAGATTTGTCTACTGGATTTCTTAGTAAAGAAGGAGTTAGATGTCCACTACATCTTTCAGTTTTTAATTTAGTTAATGGTAAACCAAATAATCTCCCAGCTGAAACTGCACTAAAAGTATATCCAGTTAAGATTGATAACGACGAAATTTTTGTGGAGGTAGAATAATTGCAAAGCACTGAATCCTCTTTTGAAAACATTAGAAAAGATTTTCCTATCTTGAGTAGAACTGTTAGAGATAACAAACCATTGGTTTATTTGGATAATGCATCAACAACCCAAAAACCAAATCAAGTAATTGATGCCATTACTGATTATTATCAAAATCATAATGCAAATATTCATCGCGCAGTTTATGCACTTGCTGAAGAATCCACTGAGGCATATGAAACTGCAAGAGATAAAATTGCAAAATTTGTAAATGTAAAAAATAGACAAGAATTAATTTTTGTAAGAGGTACCACTGAAGCAATTAATTTAGTTGCATATGCATGGGGACGACCTCATATCAATGAAGGTGACATAATTGTAACTACTGAATATGAACATCATAGTAACATTGTACCGTGGCAATTACTTACACAAGAAAAACGAGCAAAATTAGAATATATTGGAATGGATGATAATGGCGAACTAATTTTAGATGATTTGGATAAGTATCTTGCAACTGGAAAAGTAAAACTTGTTACTTTTAGTTTGATGTCTAATGTTTTAGGAACAATTACTGACGCTAAAAAAATTATTGAAAAATGCAAAGCTGCTGGAGTTCCTACCTTGATTGATGGTGCACAGGCAGTACCTCACATGAAAGTTGATCTTGATACACTAGGATGTGATTTCTTTGCCTTTTCTGGTCATAAGATGTTGGGTCCAACTGGAGTTGGAATTCTATGGGTGAGAAAATCTGTGTTACAAACAATGAGTCCATTTCATGGTGGTGGTGATATGATTCGTGAAGTTCACAAATATGAAACAACATGGAATGAACTACCTTACAAATTTGAAGCTGGAACACCAAATATTGCTGATGTAATTGGATTTGGAGCTGCAATTGATTATCTTACAAAAATTGGAATGGATAATATTCGACAACATGAAATTGAATTAACTAAATATGCTATGGAGAAATTTTCAAAAATTCCTGGACTTCAAGTTTATGGAACAAAGGATATTTCTAAACGTGGTGGTGTAATTTCATTTAATTTTGCAGATGTTCATCCTCATGATGTTGCTGATATTATTGATAAAGAAGGAATTTCTTTACGTTCTGGTCATCATTGTGCTCAAGTTTTGATGGAACGTCTTAGCGTTGCAGCAACATCTAGAGCTAGTTTCTATATTTATAATACAAAAGAGGATATTGATGCATTAATCGATTCATTAAATAAAGTCGCCAAGGTGTTTAAGTTATGAGCAGTGGAGCAGATATTTATCATGAAATGATAGTTGACTATTCAAGAAATCCTGTCAACTATGGTGAAATTGAAAACCATGATGTTACCTTTCATGATGCTAATCCTTTGTGTGGAGATAGTATAGACATTGATATGAAAATTGATGATCAGAAAGTTTCTGATATTAAATTCCACGGAAAAGGTTGTGCAATTTGTATGGCTTGTTCTTCAGTTCTAACTGAAATTGCTAAAGGTAAATCTCTAGATGAAATTAAACAAATTGATAAAAATGATGTTTTGAGTGAATTAGGTTTGGAGCATTTACAAGCCGTTCGAATAAAATGTGCTTTATTATCATTGAAGGTTCTCAAAGGTGCATTATACACATACCTTGGATCTCATTTGGAAGACACTGAGACAATAGATAAGCTAAAAGCCGAGGCTGAGAATCTGTATTAGTATGAGTGGTTTTACTCCTTCAATTCCTTTAGAATTACAAATTAGAAAGGTAATCTTTGAAAAATTTAATGATCCTGATAAAAGATTCACAAACGATGAAATTTTTGAAATTTTAAAATCTAATGGTGATATCGATCCTTCTTGGATTATTGATGACACCGAATCATTGTTCAACGAAATATGTGATTCTGGGTTAGTACGAAATATTGCACAAAATTTTACAACAATATTTTTAAAATTATTTGATCCTATTGAGAAATTTCAATGTGGTTCTTGTAATCGTGAGATATTTCTTGGAACCTCTGAAGAAAGAATTTGTCCAAACCCTTCGTGTAAATCTGCTATTTAGATCTGTGTTTTATTGCTGCCTCTTCTAATGATTTAATCATTGGAAGCTTTTCGCCAGTCAGGTATAGTACTAGTGCTCCACCTGCTGTACTAATATGATTAATTTTATCTGCTAACCCTTGTTGTTTTAGTGCCGTTGTTAAATGACCTCCACTAACAATTGTTGTTGCCATTGAATTTGCTACTGAATTAAGCATTTCTGATGTTCCATATTTGAAATTCTCTTTTTCAAAAAATCCTGCAGGACCACTAATGAAAACAGTACCTGCACCTGAAATTAATTTTGAATAATATTCAACTGTCTTGGGACCCAAATCAAAAATTTTATCTTCTTTACTAATTTCCCTAACATCCATTTCTATTCTTTCACCATCTTTGTCAATTGCAATATCTACAGGAGTTGCAAAAACATCTGGATAATCCCCAATCAATGTATGTGCTTTAGCTACAACTTCATCTTCATTTTTAATTCCTAAAGGTGATTTGATTCTGGCTTGTGCACGCATAAACACATTCCCAATTAATCCTGTTAGTAAAACATGGTCAGCACGACCGTTTTGAATCAACATCTTGATGGCTTCTAATCTGTCTGGTACTTTAGAACCTCCTAAAATTATTACATGTGGTGCTTTAGCTACTGTCATCATTTCATCTAGATTTCTAACTTCTCTTTCTACAATTCTTCCCGCACATGCAGGTAGTACTTGGGCAAATCCTACGATTGATGGATGTGATCTATGTGCACTTGGAAATGAATCTAATACGCAAAGATCAAATAATTTTGCTAATCT
Source organism: Candidatus Nitrosomarinus sp. (assembly GCA_003702465.1). GTDB lineage: Archaea > Thermoproteota > Nitrososphaeria > Nitrososphaerales > Nitrosopumilaceae > Nitrosopumilus. The sequence continues at coordinate 52,956 of REGF01000001.1, forward strand.
TGAAACCATGATTGTTTTTGCTGCATTTTCTGGTGTGAATTCATAATTTTCTTCAGCACATAATCTGAGATTGTCTAAAAGTAGTATTTCCCCTTTATTCAAATTTTTAATTGCATTTTGTGCAGATTCTCCAATAGTATCTTCAACATATTTGATTTCTCTACCCATTAATTTTTCAAGAACTTCTGCGTGTTTGTGCATTCCAGTATATTCATTATTTCCAACTCGTCCTTGATGTGATGCTATCACTACTTTTGCATCTTTTAGAGATTCAAGTGTAACAATTGCTTCTTCAATTCTTTTAGTACCTAAAATTTCACCTGTTTCTGGATCTATTGGACAATTCATATCCATTCTTAGAAATACTGTTTTACTATCTAGATCAAAGTCATCTAATGTGAGAACTTTCACAACTTTTCTATTATGCACTTGGTTAAAATCTTTAAGCCGATCAAAATTATTTATGAAAAATAATTTGTTTGATATGGATAATTTCTTCGAAGGCTATGTATTAATAAAAATTAAAAGTTGTATAGTTGAGGTAAATTAATTGCAAAATTGGCTATTTGATATACGTTCACGTTCTTTTGTATTGTTAACTGCATTATTTCTTATCTTAACAGCTTTTGTATTGTCTGAATTAACTGAAGGTTTTGATCAAGCTGTAATTCTCTTCATTTCGGAAAATGTTGGAAATCCTACTCTTGATATTTTCATGCAATATGTAACTGAAAGTGGGGATGTTTTTAACATGATGATATTTGCAATAATTGTACTACTAATTCCAAAAACTCGAAGAGTTGGAATTACATTGTTAATTTTGATTGTTATTGCTACTCTTCTAACTGGATATATCAAATGTGGAGTTGACCGTGATAGGCCTGATTTTGAATACATTGGAGTTGACTTCCCTGTACAGATTAGCCATGACACTTTTGCTTTATTTTGTGAAGGTGGATATGATGCCTCTTATCCTTCTGGTCATGCTGCCAGATCTATGACATTTGCTATTATCTTAGGCTATGCTTTATCTGAAAGATTCCCACGTGGTGCCTATTTGATATTCATATACCCTGCAATGATTTCCATTAGTAGATTGTATGTTCTCCAACATTTTCCAATGGATGTAATTGGTGGAACTGTAATTGGAGTAATGTTAGCTGGTGTAATGGCAAATAGAACAAAATTATACCAAATTTTCAATAAATCAAAAACCTAATTCTTCTAAAACTGAATTATCTATTAGAACAATTGCAAAATGATCATCATCATGATGATATGTCCAATATTTTACATCTCTAGTTTCGTTTTTCTGTCTTAATCCTTTAGTAATACCAGTTGTTACTGTATATCCTATTCTTTTAGCAATCTTTGTTTCTTTTGGCATTAGTACTTTGTAACCTTCCTTTTTTTGTTTAAATCCTAAATTCACCATATCTTCAATAGCATGTATGGCATCTTCTTCAGTTTTAAGATCATAAGTTTTTGATATCGGTAAATCTTTTGGATGAAAATCCATAATTTGTATAAAATTTAATCACTAATA
>REGF01000082.1 GCA_003702465.1 Candidatus Nitrosomarinus sp.
GAGTAGTTCTGGAGAATTTAATTCCTATTTTAAAATTGATTCAAAGTGGAATTCAGGTGATTATGAACTATCTTTAGATTATCTTGGAGATGTAATTTTTACTGGTATGATAACTGTAGATAATCAAATAATCCATGAGAATCTTGTTCTTGTTGATACAACGAAACCTGAGTCATCATTAAATTTTGAGGATTCATCTATTTACCAACGCATTGACTTTACTGAAAGCATTGTAATGCTTTTAGCAAACAATGTAAATGGATTTGAAATTTCTGATGACTCTGAATCTTCTAATGAATTTGAACCTGCCACTGATTTTGTCATGGAAGGAACTATCAATACTCGTGAATCAAGAGTCACTCCAGTAGTTGAGATTAGAAATGAACAAGAAACAGTTCAAACATTGAACGTCTTGACAAATGATGATGGAAAGTTTTCAGTTCCTGTAAACATTTCGGATTCTTGGGTTGATGGGACATACACTGCAACCATAATGTCAGGAGAATTTGAGATTAGCTCAACTACATTTGTAGTTAAACAAAAAAATCACGTTGAGCCTGAAATTTTGGAGGAAATATCTAAACTCCTAATTGGTCAGATTTTCCTTTCAGACAAAGATGTGTCCCCTGGATATTTTCCAGAAATATTGACCGTTTCTGGAAATGTTGTAAACTACACTGATGGAGAAATCGGTATAGTTCTTTCCAAAGATTCACAATTAATTCAGTCCTTTAGTGTGATTGGAACCGACGTTGGTTTCTTTTCAGTACCTGTTCATATTGGAAATGACTTGGAGGCTGGACAATACAGCATTGATGTTACTTACTTGGATGAATCAGTTGGAACATCACAATTCACAATCACAAAAAAATAATGATTTGTAAATTTATCAATTGATTAATTCAAAATTATCCATTTTGCAAATATTTGTCATTCTCTAAAAATAGATATTTTCATGACAGAATTTGTTCATAAAACACATGATGGGATCTTTGTTTTATGAAAACAATCCTTAATTTATTTTAATTATATATGCGTACATTTATTGCAATGTGTACACTTTTTATAAATATTAAAAATAGAATTTATTTTTATGAATAAAGCTATCCCAATAATTCTAATTATTGGTGTTGGAATAACGATGGGGGGTTTATCGTTAACATTTGTTGAAAATGAAACTGAAACATTTGATAAAATTGATGAACCAATTCGTTTATCGATAAATCCTTTTCCAGGAACTGATTATGCATTTGTAGCTCAGGAAATGGGGTTTTTTGAAAAACATGGAGTTGATGTGGAATTAGTCTTAAATCCAAATTACTCACAAACCGTTGAACTATTTACTACAAACCAAGTTGATGGAGCATTTGAGGTATATGCTGATGCTGTTTTGCAGAGTCATTTTGGTAATGAAGTTACTGTAGTTTATGTCACAGATCAATCTACTAATGGTGACGTAATTATCGCTTCTGTAAAAGACATATCTGACATTAAAGGAAAAACTGTTGGTGTTGTTGGATTAAATTCTTTTTCACAAATTTTTGTAACTTCAATTTTAGAACGCAATGGCATTGGTTATTTTGATGTTTTTTATGAGAATGTTGATGAAACTAGTATTTTGAATTACTTAGATGATGAAATAATTGTTGCTGGACATACTTGGGAGCCTACAAAAAGTGATGCAGTAAAGAAAGGATATAGTGTAATTGCCTCAGCTGGTGAAATTCCTGGAATTATAACTGATGTATTGGTTTTTCATTCATCTTTTGTAAATGAGAATCCAAATGATGTTCAGGGTGTAGTTAATGCACTAAATGAAGCTAGGAATTTTGTTTACTCTAATCCTGAAAAATCTATTTCAATAATGGCTGAAGTTGAAGGTTTATCCTTTGATGAAATGGCTGAAGCTGTCAATGATGCAGACCGACCTGATTCTGATTCTCAAAAAATATTATTTTCAAAAGACTCTGGAAATTCTTTACATGTATTAGGTCAAACATATGTTGATTTTTATATAAATTCAGGAATTTTGTCTGAAAATGAAAACCATACTGATGATCATAATACAAATTTTATAGATAATACTTTTGTTAATAGTTTAGATTAGAAATGAGATTAAGTGTATTTTTGTTACTACTTGTATCTGGCGTTTTTATTATTATGTCTGTCTCTATTTTTTTTATAATCGATGATTTAGTGAAGAATGAAAAAAATACTAAACAAGAAACGATAAGTGCTATTGCTTCAGATTTTTCAGCTTTGTTATCTTCAGATCTGAATGAAAGAATTTCTGATATTCAAGTTCTGTCTAGTCCAAACAGTCCACTTTTAAATCCAGAACTTACTATGTCTGAAAAAAATGATTATTTGTTATTATTTAAAGAAAATTATCCTAGTTATGATTCTCTATCAGTATATGATAAGTATGGAACAAAACTCTATGACACAAGGAATTTGGGGATAGGCAATAATATTGCTGAATCTGTTATTTTTACACATACTCGTGATAATTTATTTTATTATGATCGTACACCAATAATTGTAGATGATTTAGAAAAAACAGCACTTTCAAATATTCTTCCGATAATTCGCTTTTCATCATCTCTAATTACTGATGAGGGAGAATTTGAAGGCCTGGTTATTGCCAATTATAATGTGGTTTCATTATTTAATAATTTACTAAAAATGTCTGACCCTTCTTTTGAATATGCCCTTATAACAGATAAAAATTCAATAATTGTAAAATCGGTAAATTATGAAATCCTAGATGATTCTATCATTTCCCCTCATTTTACTTCCGACTCTGTAACTGTTGATGATGATTGGATTATTGCAATTTCATATTTGCCAGATTTTCAACGTTATGTTGACCACGATGAATTACTTGTAGTAGTAAAAATTAATTCAAATGTAGCTTTTAATAAAATACACGAAAATCAATTTTATCTTCAACTAACTGCTGCAACTGTTGCAGGACTTCTGTTATTTATTGTACTTTTAGCTATGAGAAAACTCAGCAAAGAATTACTTTACATTGATTCTATTTTAAATAATATTACAATTGGTAAAACATTAAGAAAAAAGAAATTATTATTTGATGAAATGAGAGGTTTAGAATCAGAAGTACTATCTACAGAGAAAGTTTTGAATGAAGAAAAATCCTCTAATCAGGAAAAATTAGATATGTTTGAACAGACAAATGATATAATACAACTTGTTGCATCTGGAGATTTATCCAAAAAATTACCTCCAAATAATTCTGATTCTGAAGATATTGCTTTATTAAAATTAAACATTAACAGTTCTATTGAAAAATTAAAAAAACTGGAAGATGATAAACAATCTTTTGCTGCAATGATCACCCATGAACTAAAAACTCCTCTTGTTCCAATAAAGGGCTTTATTCAAATGTTGTCCAAAGAAAAACTTGGAAAGTTAACAGATGACCAAAAAGATGCAGTAGATGAGATTCATAAATCCAGTGAAGTGCTTTATAATTTAATTGAAAATATTTTATTGGCACAAAGATCTAATGTTAAACAACGATCTCTAAATCTAACAACGATTAATTCTTCAAAAATTCTTAATAGTGCTTTTGCTAAATTGTCCACCGCAATGAAAGATAAAAATATTGAATTCAAAAAAATTCCCCATTCTAATGTATCTTTTATTGGTGATTTTGATCTCTTAATTGAAGTTTTTACAAATTTAATTCAAAATGCAATTGATTTTGTACCTGTAAAATTTGGAAAAATCACCATTAGTTGTAAAGAAAATGATAATAACATTTTATTTTCAATCACAGATAATGGAATTGGAATACCAAAAGAAAAACAAAATGACATATTTTCAAAGTTTTATCAAGTTGACTCTAGTGCGACTCGAAAACACGGAGGTAGTGGATTAGGTTTAGCAATTTGTAAAGACCTTATCGAAAGTATGGGTGGACAAATTTGGTTTACCAGTCAAGTTAATCGTGGAACCACTTTTAATTTTACACTTCCATTAGCAAATTAATTTTTAATATGTTATTTTTTATAAATACGAAATTAATTTTGTGAAATTCCAAACTTATAATCACAAAAAAACAATGATTTGTGAATTATTTGTCTAATTGATTAAAATTGGAATTTACAAATATTCGTTAATCTTAAAAAATCGGTATTTACATGATTGAATTCGTTGACAAATTGAGTCTTTTTTTATAATTTTTCATGTTTTTTTGTTATTTGTATTAATTATTGTAATTTTTTTATTTTTTTAGATCAAACAAGCATATTTTATGGATTTACTA
>REGF01000016.1:0-6380 GCA_003702465.1 Candidatus Nitrosomarinus sp.
CATCAATTACCTCAACAGATAATTCTACAGGAGATTCAACTGAAGTAACCGTTTTATCAAATCCACCATTCATAGCCACTGCACCACCAATAATAGCTAAAATTCCTAAAACTCCAATTATTATGATAATGTTTTTTGTATTTCCATTGTTAGATTTTTTTTCAATTATCTTATCAGGTGATTTATCAGGTGATTTATCAGGTGATTTATCAGGTGATTTATCAACATCCTCTTTAACTTCAGGATTTTTTACATCACTTCCACATTCTAGACAAAATTTTGAATTTACAGGAATAGATTTTCCACATTTCCAACAGTAGATGTATTGCATTTCAATTACATCATCTTCATCAATATTCTCCTCAGAAATTATATTTTCAGAGTCTTCTTCAAATGGATTTTCACCACGAATTTTTGCTAATTTTTTTTGAGTCTTAACCTGCTCAATATATTCATGAATTAATTTATCAAGATACGCTCTGTCAGAACCATATACAGTTCGTTTTTGTTTTAACATTAGTTTGATATGTTCTAATCGATATGGGTCTCCCACTTTCATTTTGATTAAAATATTAACTTGATCAAGTAAAGACTGCATTATTAATCAGTAAAATATCTCAGATTTAAAATTGATCAGTACCAGAAATTTTTTGGTATTATGATTTCAAAATTGTAGAGACAACATGTTTTACCATATCATCAAAATTGGCATTAACATTTGATTCAATTTCAGCCAATTTAGAATCACCTTCTTGTGCAATTTTTGCAGATTCTGAATTAGCCTTTTCTTTTGCTGCATTAATCATTACTTCAGCTTCTTTTGTAGCCATTTCACGAGTTTTTTCTAATAACGTATCAATTTCACTCAAAGTTTTTACACTTAGCTGTTTTTTCATATCTCCAACTTTGCCGGTCAAAGAATCTAAATCATCTTCTAAACCATTCAAAGACTTGATAATTCCAGTAACTTTTGATTCTGCAACATCTGCCATGTTAATCAGATTTCATAAATTCCATTTATTAAATCATTCATTTTTAGGGCCTATTTTAGGCACAAAAAGGGTAATTATCCTGAAGTTAGGAGTAAAATTGCTCTGGCTAGATCGCCATTAGCCTCTTCTAAAGCACTTTTTGCCTTTTCTTCATCAACACCTGCCTGTTGACTAACTAATTGAATATCATCATCAGAGAAAATCGGAACTTCTAATTCAGCTTCTTCATAACTATCTGCTGTTACAGTAAAAATTGAACTATCTTTTGCTTTCATTTCAGTAACTGAAGGCTTTGAAATTATGATTTCTTTTTTGTCGGTTTTAATAATGACTTCTTGAACATTTTGTAATTCATTCATGTCAAGACCCATTTTGTCCATCATTCTTCGCATTTCGCGGTTACCTCCTCGCATCATACCACTATCTTCTCCTTACGACTTTTTAAACTATCTCTAACTTTTACGGCTACACCCATTTTCATATCAGAAATCATTTTTGCAGATAAAATTGATTTACCAACTGCAATTACTTGATTTTCAAATAATATTGGAGTATCAGATGATACTTTCACATTTTTACCACACCAGGTAACATGTTTGCAAAAAACTGATCTTCCTTCCATAACAAAAGGGGCAGCTTCATTGTTTATTTCAATACAGTTTTCTTTGAATGTTTTATTTTTTAATAATGTCTGAGCAAAATCGATACTAATTGCCAAACTACCATTTATTCTCAATGTGCAAAGTAATTTTCCTTTATGTGAAACAGTTCTAATTCTACCTGTTTTTCTGGACAATTCAATTTCTATATCTTTTGGTAAAAATTTTGAAGTTCCTTTTCCAAATAATGCATCCAATGATTGTTGAAGTTTAACAAAATTTTCCATATATCATAATCAATTATTGGAAATATTAGTTGTTGTTAATCTATAGCAATAATAAATAACTATATAGATAGTTAAAAAATTATTAGATTATGGAAGAACAGGGTGAAACTAGAAAAATTCAATTTACTGGCAAGTCATCATACATAGTTTCATTACCAAAACAGTGGATCAATGAACTAGGGCTTAAACAAGGTGACCAAGTTCGAATGGTTAGAAAGGGTTCATCAACTTTGGAATTATATCCACCAAAATTTGAATCACGTATACAAAAAAAAGAAGATGCAACAATAGAAATTGCAGAAGATGAAAAAGCAGATTCTTTAGTTAGAAAATTAGTTTCATTATACTTTTTAGGATTTAAAACAATTAATTTAAAATCAAAAAAAGGGAGATTAAATCCAATTCAAAGAAAAACAGCAAAAGAAGCTGTAAAAAGAATGTTAATGGGTTCTGAAATAATTTCAGATTCCAGTAATGGAATTACAATTCAAGTTTTAGTTAATTTATTAGAATTATCAGTTGATGGAGCTTTCAAAAGAATGATACATTTGGCAAAATCAATGTCCAATGATGCAATATTAGCTGTACAAGAAAATAATTTTGATTTAGCACAAGAAGTTATCAATACAGATGATGAAGTCGATAGATTTGGATTTTATATTATTCGTCAACTGAAAATTGCAATACAAAATGAACATGTTTTAAAAGAAATGGGATTTAGAAATGCCAGAGATTGTCTTGGATATAGATTAGTTGTAAAAAATATAGAAAGAACAGGGGATCATGCGGCTTTCATTGCAAAAGATTTTCTCGAATTTAAAAAACCGATCAAAAAAGAAATTTTAGATAAACTAAAAGAAATGAATGATTTTTCCTTAACTGTATTAGATGAATCGTGTTTATCTTTATTCAAAGAGGATTATTTCCAGGCTGAAAAGACAATAAAAAAAATAGAAGAGATCACCAAATATGAGAAGAAAATTAGAGATTCCTCAAAATCATTAAAAGATGATGAAGAAATCTATAGAGTCAGAAGATTAGTTGAGAATATTAGAAGAATTTCAGAATATGCCAGTGATATAGCCGAAATTGTGTTAAATATGAACATTGAAAAGACATTAAAAAAAACGGTATAAGCTGTCAAAATGAATAAGGCAATTCTGATTACATATGATAAAGAGGATGCAATTAATGAAGCAAAGGGGCTTTGTGAAGCAGCAGGATATGAAGTTGTTCATATAATTCAAGAAAATTATCTTCAAAAACCAAAATATGGAATTAGTATAGGAACACTAGAAAAATTACAAGAAATTGCAGATAAAATTAGACCTGATGTAATTGTATATGATGAAATTCTCAAGCCTAGTCAAAATTATAATCTAGCAACAGAATTACAAAGAGAAATTTTAGATAGAGAAGGATTAATTCTGGAAATTTTTGAAAGTAGAGCATCTAGTGCTGAATCAAAATTACAAGTAAAATTAGCTCAATTAAGATATGAAATGGTTAGAGCCAAAGAAAAAGTTCGTTTGGCCAATATGGGAGAACAGCCAGGATTTATGGGAATTGGAAAATTCGAAGTTGATGTTTACTACAATGACATCAAACATAGAATGCATACAGTCAAAATGAAATTAGAAAAAGCTGGAAAGCAAAGAGAGCTGCATCGACAAGGCAGAAAAAGAATGGGATTTACAATAGTCTCTTTAGCAGGATATACATCTGCTGGAAAAACTACATTATTTAACAAAAGTACTGGGGAAACAAGAATTCAAAGTAATGAATTGTTTACAACACTTTCAACCACAACTAGAAGAATCATAATTAATCAAGAACCAGTTTTAATTTCAGATACAGTTGGATTTATCAGTAAATTACCGGCATATATGATAGATGCATTCAAATCTACATTAGAGGAGTTAACTTATTCAGACATAATTATTTTAGTAATTGATGTTAGTGATTCAAAATTAGAATTAAAGAAAAAATTTGCTAGTTGTATGAGAACATTAGATGAATTAGGAGTAAAAGAAGAAAAAATAATTTTTGTTTTGAATAAATTGGACTTGATTAAAAAAGATCAAATAAATAATAAAATAGAATTTTTGAATTTAATGAAAAATGAAAAAGTGATAACTGTTTCATCAAAGAGTGGTGAAAATATTGACGAATTGAAAAAAGTAATAGAAAATACAATAATGAATCAAAATCCACATAGATATAAAAAAAATGAATCAAAGGAAGTTGTCAAATATTGAATATAGAAGTCGTTAGAATCGGACAACGTGTAATTCGAGACGATAGAGTTACCACACATGTTGCATTAGTTTCAAGATCATTTGGAGCAAAAAAAATTTTCATGACAGAAGTCAATCCAGAGATTAAAGATACAATTGAGAAGATTAACAATACATGGGGCGGAGATTTTGTAATTGAGTTTATAGATAATTGGAAATCAGTAATAAAAGATAAAAAAAACGAAGGCTACAAAATTGTTCATTTATCGATGTATGGTGAAAAAATTAATCAAATTCAGAGTCAATTACGTTTAGAAGATAAAATGCTAATAGTAGTAGGTGCTGAAAAAGTCCCTAGAGAAATTTATGAATTAGCTGATTACAATGTAGGTGTTGGAAATCAACCTCATTCAGAAATTAGTGCTTTAGCAATATTACTAGACAGGATTCAGGATGGAGAACAATTTGAGAAAACCTTCGCTAATGCAAAAAGGAAGATTATACCCACAAAAAATGGTAAAAATGTCCAAGTAAATGAGACAAGGGATTAATACTAGAAACTAAGGATGAATAAAGTTGGTAGACAAATACGAAGATCCTTTTGTTAGAATTGCATCAATGATTGGAGGAGATGAATATCTCAAAGTAGCAAGATCACTACTAAAAGCAGAAGATGCAACTGATGAAGAAATTGCCAGTTCAACAGGTCTTAGAATTAACATGGTGAGAAAAGTGTTATACGATCTTTTTGGAAAATCTTTGATTACTGGAATTAGAGTTAAAGATGAAAGAAAGGGTTGGTTTGTTTATAGATGGAGAACAAGAAGAGAGGAAGTAGAACATTTTATTGAGAATCAAAAAAAGAAAATTGGAGAAAGATTACAACAAAGATTTGATTATGAGAATGCATCTGACTTTTATCATTGTGGAAATGAGGATTGTCCAAGAGTCACATTTGAAGATGCATTAGAAGGCATGTTCAAATGTCCATCGTGTCAAAATGTATTAAATATTAAAAAGAATGAAAAATCTAGAAAAGCATATTCAAAAAAGATAGATGAAATCAAAAAAGATATGCAGCAAACATTTTGATTAATAGAAAAGTTTCAAGTTAATTTAATTGAAAAATTATTTTACTCATCTTCATCATATTCTTCATCTTCATCATATTCTTCATCTTCATCATATTCTTCATCTTCATCATCTTCACATTGTTCTAACTCCAAATGACTAGGAGTCCCATCATCTTGAAAGAAAATTTCAATACAGATGTTGGTATCCAAAGTTGAGGCTAATGTTTCAGCTAAATCTTTAGGAAAATTACCTAATCTACTAGGGTCATTTGAGTATCGATATTGGGTAATTTGTTCTTCATGATGAAAATCAATTTCAATATCACCGTTAACAAATTTTCTGACTTTAATTACCTCACCAAAAATTGAATTAGTCAAGATTAATTTCCTTGATTAGATACATCACGAGTAAGATTTTCAGCCAATTCCTCATAATGTTGTCTGGATTTTCCTAATTCATTTAATTGAGTTTCTTCAATTCCAGAAAGTTCTTGATCAACTTTTTCAGAAACGTATTGCAATCTTGCTTCAGCCATCATGAATAATTTATTATTTTCTTTCCACAAATGTTCTGTGATATGATCAACGTAAAGTTGCATATCAGAAATTAATTTCTCCGAATTTCCAGATGAAAGATATTCTTTTGCAGAATTTTCCATTGAATTTCCAATTTCCCTAGAGCGTTCATGATCAATTAACATCATAGCAATAGGCCCCATTTTACTTGGTAATCCAGCTTTTTCTAATGCAGGAAATAGAGATTTTTCTTCTTTTGTATGATGACAAACATCAGTAAAATTTTTTGAAAAATCAATTACAGGAAGTAAAATTGATTCTGGAATCTGTTTACCATTATTTAATAATTCAATTGTAGATTGCATTGCTTTGATTACTTTTTCAATTAATTCATGATCACGTCTAAGTGATGTAGTTGACATGTTTTAAAATCACAAAATCCAATATCTATATCTTTTTAATTTTAAATAATTAAAATATAAAATTAGTTAACGAATATTCGCTAACTGGTTTAACGGTTAGATAGGCTTTTGGATTTAACAAATGCCCAGATCTTTTTGGTCATCTCACTAGGAGCGATTGGTTTCTTTCCAAATACTTGTTCTACAGTTTCTTGACGACCTGCAAAACTGATTGCGTATCCTCCAAATGCTGGTTTCTTTGTTTTTGATTTAGT
>REGF01000016.1:6480-17670 GCA_003702465.1 Candidatus Nitrosomarinus sp.
GCAACTTTCTTTTTTGTTGCAGCCTTTCTTTTAGGAGCAACTTTCTTTTTTGTTGCAGTTTTCTTTTTTGTTGTAGTTTTCTTTTTTATTGCCAATTTCTTGTAATTTCATTTGAGATAAACTATAAGAACTTACACCTTAATGTAATTGATAACAAGATGATTTTTGAGCCTCTTGACAGATTTTAATTTCAAATTAGGTGAATTGATAATTTTGGCAAATCCATTTCCTTCAACTAGGGAAGTAGCATTATTTCCTCCAATAAGATAAGGTGACAAGGTAATAATCAATTCATCAAAAATATTATTTTTAATAAATTCCCAATTTACAGTTCCTCCACCTTCAACTAAAAGGGTTTGAATTTTTTTAGTAGAAAGTTTTTTCATTAATGATTTTAAATTAACAGAATTTTCTCCAGAAATAATTACTTCCACAGGTAATTTTTTTAATTTTGACAAATTTACTTTACTAATTTTTTTTGAGACAGCAATTATAGTTGGAATTTTATCACTTGTTTTAATTATTTTAGAATTTTTTGATATTGTGCCTTTAGAATCTAAAATTATTCTTATGGGATTTTTTCCCTTTGTATGACGTACTGTTAGTAATGGATCATCACGTAACAAAGTATTTTTTCCAATAAGAATTGCATCTACTTTAGATCTCAATTTATGTAATCTAATGATATCTTCCTTGGAAGAAAAGTTTGAATCATTTGATCGTGTAGAAATTTTTCCATCAATAGAAATTGCTGCACTCAAAATAATATGCATGTTAAATTTTTCCATGTACAATATTTCCTCCGATCATTACTGCTTTGATTGTTGATTGAGATGCTCTATGTACAATTGATGCATAGGGATTATGCATAGGTTCTAAATCTAATGCATGTTTATCAAGAAAAATACAATCTGCTATTTTTTTTGTTTTAATAACACCAATTTCTTTTTTTAAAATTTTTCCAGCGTTTACTGTAGCCATCTTAAGAATTTCTTTTGGATCTATTCTCTTTTTTTTGATTCCCATTGTTACTTTCCAAAGGTAATCCATTTCACGAAACATATCAGGAGAATTTATCATGACATTGTCTGTGCCTATTCCTAATAGACATCCAGCATTTTGCATTTTTTCAATATCAGGAATTCCTTCAGATAATGAGGAATTTGCTCTAGGACAAATAATTATGCCCCTAGTTTTTTTAGATGTGGCTTCTAGATCACTTTTTGTTGCATGAGTCATGTGAATTAAAAAATCAGGTTTCATTGATAATGCTCTAAGAGTTTCAGATTTTCCAGTAATTCGTTTTGATTTTTGAACACTTTCTATAGTCTCAGAGGCGTGAATTGCTCGTAATTTTTTTGTTTTTGAATAAGATTTGAGTGCAGATGTACTATGCTCATTTGCACCACTAATCCCAATTCCATCACAAATTTTTACTAAAGATGGAAGTTCTAGAAGTTTCTCCTTTGGAAAAGGAATATTTTTTTTAATTTCAGTAGTATTTTGATGAAAATCAAGTCTTCCTAGAAGAATTAAACGAATTGGTAGATCATTAACTACTTTTTTAAGTAAATTTGCACCATCTAACCCGCCCTCCCTAAAATCAACGAATGTTGTGATACCCTTTTGAAGCATAGAATTACAAGTATTTTTCATAAATGTTGAGAGATATTCATCAGAAGTATTTTTCAAGATTTTAGATTTGATGCCAAACATTGGATGAATTTTTTGATCAACTGTAGTGTTCAATGAAATATCTTTACCAATTGAATCTGCAATATGAGTATGAGAATTAATGAATCCTGGGATTAATAATAATCCCTCACAATCAATTACATCCTTTTTTGATTTTGATTGTATATTGGAATTAATTTTTTGAAATTTGTTATTTTTAATTTGAATATCAATATTTGAAACAAAATCTAAATTTTCACCAATTAAAGCACTGATATTTTTTAGTAACATTATAATTCATAAACATCAGGTTTTTGTTTTCCTGAATCTCGAATTTCACGAATTGTGTCAAGAGATTTTGTGGCTAATTTCACTGCATCTCTGCTAGTTTTAGCATTTCCAATTCCACAATTCAAAGAAATTTTGTCATCATTTTTAATCATGTCAATGAAATTTTGAACTGATTTTTTGGCATCATCACTTGCAATTACCATATAATTATCACCACCTAAGAAAAATGAAAGAGAATTTTTTTCAATAAAATATCTACCAATTTTAGAATATAATTCAAAAATTTTTAATGAGATTTCATATGGTGAATTATCTTGTCTTTTTGATTTAAGATCATCTACATCTAAATGCATTATTGAAACATTGTATTCTAAACTACTATCAATAGACCCATAGATATTATGTTCTTTGTTTAGTATTATGTTATTTTGTTTAGCATTGTAAGCTTTTAGATTTGCATCAAAGGGAGAATCTCCATATCCAATTGAGATTGTTAAACCAACTTCAAATAGTTCTTTAAGTGATTTTTGAATTTCAATATGATCATCTAAAGTAAGACCATTTGATACAACAAAAAATTCATCAGATTTATTTAAAAATACTAAACAATTTTTTGTAGAAAATAATTCTTGAATTTTTTTGTATAGAGAAGCTTGTAACATTTGTAATTCATGTTCTCGATCACTACCCAATGTTAAAGTCCAAGGTCCATATTCAGTAATTTTTAAAATACTTAATTGGATCATTGTTAAATTTTTTCCAATTCTTTAGAAATTGTAACAAGTGCTTCAATTGCTCTTTCTGCAACAGGTCTAATTCTTGCATAAGCATGTCTTTCTTGCATTCCAGGTCCAGTGATTCCCAGAGATACAGGTTTTTGGTATTTGAGTGATAAATCGGTAAGTGACCTAGCTGCTGCATGAGATATTACTTCATCATGTTTAGTTTGACCTTTAATTATAGCACCCAAGGTAGCAACACCATCAACTTTTTGATTTTGTAGCAATTTATCCACAATTATAGGCATATCATAGGCCCCAGGAACCCTGCAAACATAAGAAATTGTCAATTTCATAGAATCAGCTTTTTCTTTTGCAACTTCTAGCATGCGGGATGTTACCTCTTCATTAAATTCTGAAACTACAATGGCTATATTCAAAATTAATTCACCTTAGCATATTCTAAAAGTTCTTTTCCATCAATTAATGGAATTCCATTTTGTTTTCCAAATTTTTCTGCTTTATCTACAGATAATGCAGTATAAGTTTCAGCATCCATCATTTCACAAATTGCTGTGACAGGAGTTAATCCTGCAATTTGAGTTAAGTAAACAGACATTTCTGTATGTCCTTGACGTGAAGCCAATAATCCTTCTGATGCAATCAATAATGGCACATGTCCTGGTGTTTTAAATGAAGATGAAAATTTTTTCTGTTTATTTTCAACTTTGTAAATATTTGCCATTTCTAAAATAGTTAATGCCCTGTCTTTATCAGTAATTCCAGTGTAAGTTTGGTAATGATTTACAGATAGTGAAAATGTTGGATAATCACCATATGGTGCTAAACCCATTATCATTTCTTTATTTGACATGGATGAACTTGCAAGTGTTTCATGCATGTATTGTAATTCAAGGGATTTTGCAAAATTATTTTCAAGAGCAATACAAAGTAAACCTCCAGCATTCTGTCTCATTCTTGCAATATGTTCAGGAGTGATAAATTCTGCTGCAACAACCATATCAATTTCATTTTCACGTCCTGCTGAATCAAATAATAATACAAATTCTCCACGTTTAAGGGATTCAAGTCCATTTTCAAGTGACATATAGAAAAATTATTCCAATCTAGGTATATAGTTTACTAAAAAATGGGTAATTACCACTATAATGGTAGATAATTAGCCTTACTTTAAAATATACTTACCAAGAATGTCAGTTTCAATATTAATCTTATCTCCAACTTTCTTAGTATGAAAATTTGTAATTTGAATAGTATGTGGAATTAAAGAAACAGATGCTAATGTCTTTTTTATGTCAACAACAGTTAAACTAATTCCATCGATTGCAATAGAACCTTTCTTTACAACATATTTAGCTAAACTTTTTGGAACTTCAAAGTAAACTTGAACTTCCTTTGGTTTTTTAACAATTTTTTTTATTTTTCCAACACCATCAACATGTCCTAAAACAAAATGACCCTCTAATCTATCACCAGCTTTCAAACTTCTTTCAATATTTACCACTCCACCAACTTTCAAATTACCAAGATCAGTTTTTTTTGTAGTTTCCTCTATCATTTCAAAAATACATTTAGATTTTGATATCTTTGTTGCAGTAAGACATACACCGTTTAATGCAACACTTTGTCCAATTTTCAATCCCTTAACTTGTTTGCCTAAATCAATAGTCATTTCAATTGCACTACGATTTTTTGTAATTTTTGAAATTTTATTTACTGTTCCAACTCCTTCGACAATTCCAGTAAACATAAAAAAATTACAGTATCTGTGTATAAAATGATTTAGTTAATTTTTAACATAAATTATTTAGAATCAGAATTTTGAAATTCATCGTCACAAAATTGATGAAAAACAGTACATTTGTTCTCTTTAGCATCTGATTTGATTTTTTCCATATCTTTATTGAGCACACCTTGAGCAGCTAAAAATGCTTCATCAGGCATATTCAATTTTTCATATAACTTTGATTTTGCAGGGGGTATTTCCCTTAAACTGGAATCAATTCTTTGAGCTAAATCATAATAGTCAATTGCATCTTGAAAATTCCCTAAATGACTTAATGAAATAGCTTTGTTCATTAGTGCTGTTACATCATTAGGATCAAGTACAAGTGAAGTATCATAGTATCTAATTGCTTCTTTGTGACGATCTAATTGATTTAGTGAAATGCCCATACTATTGAGTGCCCAGATATCTTTTTGATCAATAGATAATAGAATTTCACATAATTTTAGAACTTCATCATATTTTTTCAAACTTTCTAAAGCAAAAATTTTATTTTTTAATGCATACACATCAGTACTTTTGATTGCAAGAACTTTATCGCAATATGTAATGGCTTCCTCAAAATTTTTTAGATATATCAATGATAATGAGATATTTTGTAAAGCAAGCATATCGTTAGGATCCTTTTTTAGCAGATCCTTACAATAATCGTATAATTGATCATATCTTTCACTATTAAAAAATCGAGTAATAACATTGGTTGGATCAAGAAGGTCAATCATTCTCTTATTCTATAATTTCTAAAAGAGCTTTTGCTTGTTTATAGTGAACCTCATCTATCATTTTTCCATCAACTGTTGTTGCGCCTTTGCCTTTTTTTGTAGATTCCAAATACACTTTACAGACTTTTTTTGCCCACGAAATTTCAGTTTTATTTGGGTAAAATGATTTATGCACGGTAGAGATTTGATCCGGATGAATTACACTTTTACCAGAATATCCTAAGCTTTTTCCAAAATTGCAATCTTTTTTTAATCCTTTCAAATCATTTAGATCCTGCCAAATACCATCAATGGCAGAAATTCCTGCAGCTGCAGCGTCAACAGGTATTTTGTATCTAGAATATTTTCCACCTGGTGCATCTTTGGTGTATTCTACTCCTAAATCATTAAGAAGATCAAATATACCAAAAACAATTGCATTTACACGCTTTCCAAATGATGCAATTTGATATGAGTTTACTACACCTTCTGCTGATTCAATGGATGGAATAATTTGAATGGGTTTTAGTTTTTTAGATTTTTCCAAACTAGAGATCAGTTTTTGGATTTTTTTAAGTTCAGAAACATTATTCACTTTAGGAATTACGATTCCATCAATTCCTTTTTGAACAATTTCCTTTAGATCAGATGGAATTTTTCCAGATAACGGCGAATTAGTTCTAACAAAAATAGATGAAGAATATTCTGAACGAGATTTTAGTGCATTTTTAATTAATTTTCTAGCACTGGTTTTTTCATCATCCGGAACAGAATCCTCTAAATCAAAACAAACAATATCAGCCTGAAGCTTTTTTGCTTTTTCTAGAAATCTAAGATTATTTCCAGGAACAAAAATGAGACTTCTGAAGAGCTGAGTCATTAAATGACTATGCGCCTTCAGGCTTCAATATGATTTTGCCGAAGAACTTACCAGTTAACATTTTTGTGTGAGCCTCTGCTGCTTGCTCAAATGTATAAACTGAGTCAACTGCAGCTTTAATCTTTCCTTGACCCATCCAGTATAGACCTTGATCTAATTCAGCTTTTGTTCCTTGTGTTGAACCTAAGACGTTAATTCCTTTGAAGAAGATGTGTCTAAGATCAATTTGTGCGTCATAACCTGTTGTTGCACCACATGAAACAAGAGATGCACCATACTTGAGCAATTGTAGTTGCTTGTTAAAGTGAGTTTGACCAATATGATCAAATGCAAGATCAATTCCAGGTGCTTCACCTTTTGTTTTTGCAATTTCTTTGCTGATTTTAAAGACTTGTTTACTCCAGTCATCTTGTCTATGATCAACTGCATAATCAGCACCTAATTCTTTACATTTTTCTAATTTGTCTGGACTTGCAGTTGCAATAACATCACAGTTGTATAATTTAGCAATTTGAATTGCAAAACTTCCAACACCAGAACCACCACCCATTACAAGTACGGTTTGACCTGGAGTAATGTTGGCTCTACCAACTAACATGTGCCATGATGTTAAAATTGTCATTGAAGCTGCTGCTGCATCTTCATATGAAACTCCTTCAGGAATTTTTGAAACATTAACTTCTGGTAGATGAACTTCTTCACTATATGCACCCCATAGTGGACCAGTTTGGAAACCCCAAACTTGTCTTCGAGTACAATCAAATTCTCTTCCGGAAGTACAAGCACTACAAACTCTGCATGCTAAATTAGAATGAGAAACAACTCTGTCTCCTACTTTGAAATTTGTAACATCTTCGCCAACTGCGATTACATCTCCAGCTACATCAGAACCTGAAACGTGTGGTAGAGGAATTGCAATTGGAACACCTCTCATTCCCCAAATATCATTATAATTTAGGGCTGATGCTTTGTTGGTAAAAACTACCTCATCTGGTTTTGGCTTCGGGGAATCAATATCTTCAACCTTGAGAATTTTTGCATAATTATCATCTGGTGCATATTCACGGTATACTACTGCTTTCATAATCTCAATCAAATTTTCCCCTAATTATATTTTATTGGGATCTATACTCTGTTTATTTTAAAATCACGTTTTGGTTGTTGTGTAGAAATGAGGATTTGTTTTAATTGATCGTCAGTTATTTGGCCATGCATTTTACCTTGAGTAGCCATTCCAATTAGATATTGCTCAACTAGATCGGATAATTCAGGTTTGACCATTTTGATATTATTTAATCTCATTCTAGCTTCAGGAGTCAAAATCTGTTTGAGGATATGGTCTTTTTGTGCTGCTTGTTCATTATTTGGATTATCTTGTGGTAGATCGTTTGGTTCAGGAAAACTCATTTTGATCTAACGATAAATTTTCAATTCAGGTTTTTCTAGAATTAATTCATTAAGGATTTCTGTAGCAAGTCTATCTAGTTTTTGCATTCCACTTTTAGAAACAACTCTACCTTTCTTTTCAATTATTTCTAAATAACCAAGTTTTTCTAATCCATGAATTGCATTACGAACAATTGCTCCACTTGCATCTCTATGATGGGCAGCTCCATATCCATGAGGTTTTCCTCCACCATAATCTTTCTTTAATTCATTAACTCCAATTGGTCCATTAAAGTAAATTTTTCTCATAATTGATGCACATCTAGTATGCCACCATTCACTATCATGTGGTGGTTTTTCTGCATGTGCTCCAGTTTTGACAAACGGAGTCCAAGAAGGAGCAGGAATATCTTCATTTTTAAGAATATTAGCTAATCTCTCAATTAACACATCTGCTGGAACATCATAGACTTTTGCCATAAACTGAAAAACTCGATAATCGTCTTATAAATCATTTTAAGAGAATGCATAAGATGATTTGAGAATTTAGGCAGAGATGAGTTTCAAATAGATCGCTAATTAAATTGAATTTTTTAAATTAAAAAGACAGGCTAAAAAGAAAATTGTCTAGTAGAGACTCTTTTTAGAAAGTTATGCACTATAATACCCAATGAAAAAAGATTGGCGTCAATATGGAGAAGGTGGTAAAAATAGATGGTCAAAAGAAAAAGAAATTGATAATGATGAAGAATCAGAATAAGTTGTTATAATTATTGAATTTCTAAAATTCCTTCTTTGATTAAGAATTGAATTCCTTGAATGAAAGCATCATCATCAATTGCACCAGCTGCCCACCATTCTGCATTGTTTTTGATCCAAGTTGGAATTTCATTTCCAGAACTAGTTCCTTGTGCAGTAGAAGGTATTTCTAAAATTCCTTCTTTGATTAAGAATTGAATTCCTTGAATGAAAGCATCATCATCAATTGCACCAGCTGCCCACCATTCTGCATTGTTTTTGATCCAAGTTGGAATAGTGTTAGTTTTTTCTACAGTCAAGATTGATTCAGAATTAATTTCAAAATTGGATGTAGAAACAAGAAATGTTTCAAAATTATTAGAATATTGACCAGTCAAAATCAACTTAAATTCATATTCACCATCAGTTGGAATAAAAATAGATTCTTGATAAATTCCATCAGGAGCTACTATACCAAGATATTTTTCACCAGCTCCAATGTTTGACCAAATTTCTTTACCGGAAGAATCCGTAATGCCGTATACAAACAACAAATCTTTTACAGAAATATTATTTGTATCATAAAAGGAAAATGTAAACGGAATATTTTTTCCAGAAACTAATTTAGAATCCCAATAAACTTCTCCAGAAATATCATTGTCAAAGGAGAATTTGATATCATTAAAAGTTATTTTTTCTCCAGACAAAATTTCTAATTTAATTGAATCATTATTTGTTGATGAAAGTAATTCATTTTTTATTTCTAAAAGATCATCATGAGGAACCTCAATTTTGATTGAATTTTTATCAGGATTTGAAATATTAAATTCATAAAATTCATTATCAATTTTTACATCATTGAGTGAAATCAGTAGTTCATTATCCACTGGAATAGACGAAAAATCTTTGTTAAACGAGATTATCTGATTGATACTTGAACTATGACTATGATCATTCCAATCAAAGGGTATTTCATAAGATATTTTATTTGAGATTTCATTAAATTCAAAATTAGAAATTTCATCATTATGAGATTTTACTGAAATTGGAAATTCTTCAGCTGATGCTGTTTTAATCTCAAAAATTTGTTTTTCTGGTAAATGTAGGAAAGTTTCAAAAAGTAAGTCTTGAGTTGTCAAAGTTTTAGGGTTTGTTGCACCTACAATAGAGACTTGAACAGAATATTGTCCACTTTTATCAAAAATTGGTCCTTGAATTGTAGGAATTGAATCTCCTCTAGCATAATAACCACCAGCTATTGCATGTTTTTCACCGTTATACACAGTGCATTTCCAAAGTTCTTTTTCTAGACAACCAGTGGTTGGTTTAATTTTAAGATCTAATTTTCCATCTTCATCATAAAAATACTCATTTGCAACTAAATTATTATCTTGAAAAATCTTAACACGATACGTTACACTTTGAATATTGATATCAGTTTCACTATCAAAAAATCTTATAGATAAATTTGTAGACTTTGAATCACCAAAAGTAAAATCTTCTGGAAATAGAGTGGTACTTACTGCAACTTTCAATCCATCAAGATCAATTGGTGGAGCTAATGCACCAGAATGATGTTGAGCATATGCAGGAGTTATTGAAAATACAAAAAGAACCACAAATATGGCTAAAATGAATTTTAGAATCATAATTGTATTGATTTTAAAGTTATTAAAATATAATTGCAAAGGTTCAGGAAATTAATTTACGATATGTATGACCACAAAAATTACATGAAATTCTGATCGATTTTACAGATGCTCTTCCTAAACGAATTTTTGAATTTATTCCTGGGGCAATGAATGATTTACATTTTTTGCAAAAAACTATTCGAAGATCATAAGGCATACGAATTTTGTATTTACTACTAATTCTGCGTGCAATTGATGCTTGTCTTTGTGATAATTCAGGATCGGTCCTAGCATTACTAATTGCATTATCAATTAAGATTTGCATTCTCTCCATTGCAATTTTGTAAACTATAGGCTTCACAATAATTTGTAAAAATACAGGTAAAAATTAGTTCTGATTAAAATTATAGACTGCAGTCAGCGGGATTCGAACCCGCGTCACAGGGTTGGAAACCCCGAATACTAACCAGGCTATACTATGACTGCGCTGAAAATAAAACCAAAATTCCTACATAAAAATGGTTTTTTCGTACTCATAGAGGATTCTAGATACAATCACATGACCCTCAAAAGAATCATTTCCAATTGAATATAGATTTGTGATTTCACTTTGAGTAGAATCAGAAAAATGACCTTTTTGAAATCCACCAATAACAATACAAGAATTATCTGGGATATCAGATGCAATTTTTTGATATGAACTTGATTGCCCACTTGTTGAAAAACCAATTACATTAGATGGATTAATTTCGTGGATTAGTTCTGAAAATGTTTGGTCTTTAATCTCAAGTAATAATTCATTTTTTGATAGAACTTTTTTCTCTTGGAATAATTTTTCTATTACACCTTGAAATCTATGATAAGATTTAGGAATGTGAACATTTTTTCCAAAATGTATTACTTTATTATCAATTGTATGAACAAACAAATTTAATTTATTTTGATAGTATAAGGGAATTGTTGTAGCTTCAAGGATTGAAAAATGAACAAGATCTGGACGTCCACGTTTAATTTCATTTTTTATTCCTTTCATTGCAGCAAAATGCCATGAATTATCTAACAAAATTTCAGAAGGATGTTTTCCTAATTTTTTAGCATGTGAAATTACTGATGGATGTTCTTGTAATTCATAAGGTACAAGTTCAAGTGCAGATTCAGATAAAATTAAAGAAATCATTTTAGTTTAGCATTTGTATTTGAGTTTTAAATTCATTCCATCCAACTTTACCATTTTGATTAACATCAACTAGTCCAGAATTGCAAATATACTGATTTAGCCTTTCAATTACATGTTCGCTAGTTCCCAGGCTTGAACCACCACCTAAAGTAATAGTTTGATCACCAATTTTTTGCTCTTCTTTTA
>REGF01000017.1 GCA_003702465.1 Candidatus Nitrosomarinus sp.
CTGCATCTGAAATTTTAATTGGTTTTAGTATCTTTCCTTCTGTTGGTACAAGACGATAAATATCTGAAACATTTTCTAATTCTACAACATCCATTAATCCAATTGCATGATGTAATGATTTTCTAACCACTCCATCGATTTTTACTTTGCCTGAATAAATTGATGCTTTAGCTTCTCTTAAACTTGAAACTATCTTTAATGTGTCTCTTAGAAATACTGCTGATGGGATTGCAAAATTCTTTTTGTGTGGACCTGGTCTAGTTGTAATTATAAATCGTTTATCTTTTCTTGCAATACCCCAAAATTGTGGAGCCATTTGTCTTTTGAGTTTCTTACTTCCTGCTATGCTTACCATTAATTCTCATCTTCCTTTTTTTCGACTTCTTTTTCTACTTTTGCTTCTTTAGGTTGTTTACTAGGATCTTTTCCTTCTAATTTTGCCATTCTCCATTTATCATCTGTGTTTAATCCAGTAATTACTAGATTTGATGTATGTATGTAAACATCAAATTTGTCTCCCTTAGTTTTTTCTTTTTTAACTCCTTCAATTGCTACACTAGATTTTTCTGTTGATACATTTGAAACTTTTCCATCTACTCCTTTGAATTCTCCTCTGACGATGGTTACACTGTCACCTTCAATTACTCTTGCACTTTTCTTACCATATTTTTTTTGCAAGTCTTTTGATAAATTAGAGCCTAATTGTTTACTTCTAGTTTGCATTGTAGCTTGGAAAATCATTCGGTTGCGCATTTTAGTTGGTTTTACCATTTTATCATACCACCGTTGATGCCAAGTTAGCAACTCTTGGCCATTTTTCTGATGCCTCTGCTGCTACTGGTCCTTTGATGTCAGTTCCTTTTGTTTCTCCTTCTGGAGTAATTAATACTGCTGCATTATCTTCAAAACAAACTCTAATTCCATTTAATCTTCTAATTGCATATTTTTGTCTAACAATCACTGCACCGTAAACTTGTTTTCTTAATTCTGCTGGTCCTTTTTTAACAACAACATTACAAAAGTCTCCAACTGCTGCTGAAGGAAGTCTTGATGCTCTTGTTTTATGTCTTGGAACATTGATTACTTCTAAAATTTTTGCACCTGAATTATCTGCACATGTAATGTTTGCACCAACTGGAATTGATCTTGTAACATATGGGCGGAATTCTTCTACTCCTTTACCAGCTTGTTTTGCCATTATGCTTTTACCTCAATTACTACGTATGAAACAGATTTTGCTAATGGTCTACATTCTGCAGCAAGAACTACATCTCCTTCCTTTACTTGTAAGTTTGATGGTACATGTGCATGGATTGTACTTTTACCTCTAGCATATCTTTTGAATTTGTTAAAGTAAACTGGTGCTTCTTTTTGAATTACAACAGTATCTTTTGCTTTTGATTTGATGATCTTACCTTCAAATAATTTTCCACGAATTGATAATGTGCCGTTAAATGGATTTTTGTTATCCCCTTCTATTGGTTGATCTTTAGGTGGATTTACTTTAATTCCTATGTCTCTAGTCATGCTTTTGCTCCTATTCTTTCAAAAGGTCTCTTTGCAATTGATGAACCTTTAACAAGAAAACTTTCGCTTCCAACGAAAAATTTCAAATGACTTGTTATTTTTGGAATCATTTTTTTGCCATTTTTTGTATTTATTGTAAGCATGGATTTTGTTTCATTGATTACTCTTCCATTTAATCCTACTAATTGTAAATTATTTGATTCTATTACTTCTGTATCTAAGCCAATTAATTCATGTCTAGAAATTGTATCTATGTTAATCATTTCTTTTTCTCCATTTCATTTAATCTTGTTAGCATTCTTGCAATATTGTGACGAATTGGTTTTAGTTTACCACTTTCTTTTCTTAATGTTCCTTTAGCAGAATCTACTCTTAATTTTGCTAATTCTGATCTGCTTTCTTGAATTTTACTTTTAAGATCCTTCTCATTCAAATTGTTAATTGTTTTCATGCTGATTTTGGTCATTTCATTGTTGCCTCATCTTCTTCTAGTGTTTCTAATGTTTTCATTTTTTCTTCTTCAATTGCAATTTGTTCAGATTCTGATCTTGCTTTCTTTTCATCTCCATCAACTTTAACAACTTCAACTTTAACATCTCCATCAACTTTAACTTCTTCAACCTTTTTAGCTGGCTTGTCTTTTCCTTCTTTCTTTTTCTTTTCTTTAATTAATTCAAATTCTGGAATTACTTTATCTTTATTTGCAATTCTTATTCTAATTCCAATTAATCCCATTGCTGTTTCTACATGGGCAATATCTTCATCAACAATTACTTCTGCATGATGTCCTGCCCTTGGTAAAATTCCTGCAACATGTTTTTCAAATGCAGAACGGTCTCCTCTAAGTTTTCCTGAAATTGTAATTTGAACTCCCATTGCACCACTCTCCATAATTTGTTTCATTGTCCACATGGTTGCTCTTCTAAATGCAGTACCTCTTTCCAAATGTGATGCCATTCTGTTACACATTACACTTGATGATAAATCTGGTTTTTCTATTTCATTAACTGAAATTTGTGGATTTTTCAAACCAAAATCTGTTGCAAGTTTTTCTGTTAGGTCTCTGATTCCTGAACCTTTTCTACCAATAACAATTCCTGGTCTTGTTACATGCAATGCAACTCTTGTACCAGTTGGAGTTTTTGATATTTCTGCATGAGAAAAACCTGCATCTTTAATTGCCTCTCTCAAATAATCTTTTAACAACATCATATTGTAATTATCTTTGATAACGTTCTTCACTGCTGACATATCTAAATCTCCTGGGCCACCAATTCCACATGTGTTAGTACATTATTCTTTGGAGTTGCTCTTCCCATTGCTCTTGGGATGAATCTTTTTACAATTACTCCTTTGTGTACTGTAGCGTTTACAATTTTTAATCTATCTAAATCCATTCCTTTGTATTCTGCATTTGATTCTAAATTATCTAAAACTTTAATGAATTCTTTTGCTGTTTTTTGTGGATAACGTCCTGCCATAACTCCTGGGTCTGCTTTATGTCCGACTTGATTTTTATATCTTCTAAATGCAACTGCTCTTTTTTGATTGATGACTGCTAACAAATAGTCTCTTGCTTTTTCAATAGAAAGTCCTTTAATTGCAACTGCAACTTCTCTTGCATGTTTATGAGACATGTCTTTTTCTCTAACTGATGATCTAACGTGTCTAGTTGCATCATAATTTTGGAAAGCGTAATCGAATCTACCCATATTAATCACTTCAATGGTACGTAAAGGCTGGATCTTGATGCTCCTACTCCTGGTGCACCGTGTTGTACCTTTCTATTTGTTATGACATATTCTCCCAAATAATGTCCAACCATTTCTGTTGTAATGGCAACTGGACGAAATTCTTTTCCTGAGAAAACATTTACTGTAACACCTACCATGTATGGTAGAATAATCAAATCCCTAAGATGTGTCTTAATAGGATTTTTTACTTTTCCTGCTTTTGCAGCTTTAATCTCTTCAATCAATTTTCTTTTTCCATCTGTAATACCTCTGGTAAGAGATCTTCTTTGTCTGGAATTGAATAATAAGAATAATTTTTCTAATGAAGTATTATCTAATTCTTCTTTAGTTAGTCCTCTATATTGAAATTCTTTAACCAATTTTTTCCTCCCATGTTAATGTACTTCGAGTTTTATTGTCCATATTAGAGCATTCCTATCTTTGTTGCGAGATCTCTTGCTTTTTCAGTACTTTCAAATTGAACAAATGCTTTTTTGCCATAAATTGTTCTTGCTGTGTTAACTTTGATTGCTTTTTCTTTGTAAAGTGTACTGACTGCTTCTGCTATTTCTGGTTTTTTTGCAGTTAATTCTACGATAAAACAGATTTTATTTTCATTTTCAATCATGGCAAATGTCTTTTCAGTAATGTATGGTTTTACAATTATTTTCATTGCTGTATCTACATTCATTGTGTCTTCACCATAACCTCTAGATGTGTTGATTTAATTTTTGCAATTTCTTCAATTGCTGATTTTGAATATACAGTTAATCTAATTGGATGTGAACCTGGAGCTAAATCTAACACGCTCAAGTCTTTTACATTTTTTACTTCTACACCTGGTAGAGCTCCTATTGCTTTGGAAACTTCACTAGAATCTTTTGTTACAAACAAAACACTTTTTCCTACTTTCTTACTTCTACCTCTAAGTCTTGATTGTCCTGAACGTGACTTTCTTGATTCTAATCTTTGTGTATCTTGTGTTAATTTTAGAGAGTCTAAGACTTTGGTCATGTCATTTGCTTTTGATATTTTTTCAATATCATCTGAAACAATAATTGGGAATGATTCAATTCCTTCTATTTTATGTCCTCTTGATTCTATTAGAGTCTTTGATGATGTTGCTGCAATAGCAGAACATAATGCTAATTTGTTTTCTTTCTTGTTTAATTTTTTGTAAATTACTTTTCCAACAATTGGTGGATGAGCTTGTCTTCCTCCTCTTGTTGATGCAACTTCTGCACCTTGACCTTGTCTTCCTCCACCGCCTCCTTGGGCTCTTGCAACACGAGATACACCTTGACCTGTTGGTGGATCATTTGAATCTGCAACAACATCTTGACCTGCACTTGGATGTCTTCCTTGTGGTTGGAATTTATGAGATGTAAGATTCGTGTATGCTTTGTGAATTAATTCTCTTCTAAATGGAGTTGAGAAAATTAATGGTAATTCAATTTCACCGTCTTTAGTTCCAGTAGTTGTAAATGTTGTAACTTTCATTATATTACAACCTCCAAAATATTTGGTTTCGTGACTTTAGGTGGTGCATTTCTAATTTGACTTCTTAATTTAATTAATCGTCTATAAGTTCCTGGTACTGAACCTTTCAAAATTATAAAGTCTCCTTTAACTAAACCAAAGTGTTTGTAACCTCCATCTGGATTTATTTTTAATTTTTCGTCCTCTGTGTTACCCATAACTAGAATTCTTTTATCGTATTCAACTCTTTGATGGAAACCTGTTTGTCCTGCTCTTGGAACTGTGTACATGATGCTTTGTGGAGATATTGGACCTAATGAACCAACTTCTCTAACAGTCTTTCTTGATTTGTGTTGTTTCTTTTTTACATTCCATCTTCTCATTACACCTTGCCATCCATGACCTTTTGTAATTGCTGCAACATCTACTGTAGAACCTGTTTCAAATATTTGATCAATCTTAATTTCTTTTCCTAGTAATTCTTTTACATGTGCAAATTGTTTTTCAATATCGCCTCCGCTAACCATTGCTTCAAAAACATATGGTTTTTTCATTTCAAGTCCTGCAGCTCTTGGTGATACTGCAACAATTGCAAAAATTTCTTTAATTTTCTTTAAACTCTTTTCTGCACTTTCCAATGCACCTTCTTTATTTTTAAAAGTCATTTCTTTTGAAATGTATTTTGGTATATCTTCTGCATAAACATCAAATTCTGCATGTAGTCCATCATGATCTTTTGAATATCCTCTAACTCCTAAAATTAAAACTGGTGGAGTAACTAAGACAGTTCCTAAACTAACTAATTGTTTTCCTGCATTTGGAACTTTTTCACGATCATCAATACTGACTACTTGAACACATCCAGCTTTGAATCCACAATGAGCTAAAATTTTTGGTTCCTCTGTTGCAGATCTACTTGGCCAAGCTCTAATTCTTGCTTCCATAGTTTTAGCACGTACTCTACGTGAGTATGCTAAACTTCCTCTACGTGGTGAATGTCTTTTTCGAGCTCCCATTGTTAAATCGTCTCTCGAATTCCCTTTATTAAACCCTGTTAGTAATGGTTAACCAAAATATTTTTGCTGGTTAACGATCATGACTAAATTTTATCATTTTAAAACATCTGAAATCATATTCCAAATTGTTATTGAACCAATAATCACTCCCATCACTCCTATGCCTATTGCAAATATCAAAAAGTTTTTTCGTTCAGCCATAACTATAGTGATTTTTGTGCATTAATTATTGCTAATGTTCCAAGCAATGCTTCTTCTAATCGTACTGTTTCAGTTGCCTGGTTTGGAAAAAAATTCAATGATTTGGAATTTTGGACTTTATTCATTCTTCCTCCTATGATTTCATGAACTCCTTTTTCTGGTGAACCAAAAACAACTAGTAAATTTTCTTTAGATTTTGAATACTTTTCAAGGTGTTCATTTGTAACTATTTTGCCTTTTCTTGAAGTAATTATGATGTTTCCTTTCCATTCTGATAATAATGAAAAAAGATTGGATCTTTCTTTTACATCATATCCCCAATATGTTTTTGATTCACTATTGTCAATTTCTTTAACTGATAATCGTGGATATCCTTCTTTGAATTGAATTGTTACTCTTTTCCCTGTTGGTGTTTTACCATAAAATTGAATTAATTGATTTATTCCTACGTCTACAAATTTTTTTCCTTTCACAGTTACTATGATTCCTTCTCTAATGTCTCCTGCAACAATTTTTTTTGCGTTTGTGGGTGTATTGTGACTTGGTATTCTTAATGGATGTAAAACCCCTGCAAATTTTAAATCATTTACTTTTTGAAATAATCTTCTTCTCAAAAATTGTGGTGTTTCTAAATATTTCAAAATCATTGACATTAAATTACCGTCTGAACCATTATTGCCTTCATGATAGATGTAGATTGTGTCAATTTTAAAAATTGCACATGCTCTAGCTAAAACTGAAATTTTTCTAGTTTTGTCTATCTTTAATGATTCATCTTGTAATGAAGATGTAGGAATTGCAACAGATATTTTCAATGTAATTAAATCTCACAAGTAGTTTTAACTAATTAATTTTTTCCGTGTGGATATTTTTCTTTAGCATTATTTGCATAGCTTACAACTTGTTCATCAGAAACTAGTTCATACAAACCTGTTTCTGTTTTAACGTGAGCCATTCTGATATGACTAGTTCCTTCTTTATCTTCACTTGAAAGATAAATTCCTGCAGCAGCTAATGTTGATGCTTCATCTAATGTTAATTCTTCTTTGTATGTTTTTTCTAAAAAGTCTGTAACGCTATCAGAACCTGAACCAATTGAAATTGCATCATATGAAATGTAAGTTCCACTTGGATCTGTAAGATATAGTTGAGGTGTATTGTTAACAACTCCTCCTAAAATTAAAGCAACACCATATGGTCTTACTCCTGCATATTGTGTATATTGTTGACATTGATCAGCTAAATGTTTTGCAATTGTTTCAACTTCCACCTCTTCATCATAAATCATTTTGTTACTTTGAGAAAAGAATCTTGCATTATCGACTTGACTTCTTGCATCTGGAATATATCCTGCTGCAGCAACACCTACATGATCATCGATTTGAAAAATCTTTTGAGCATTTTCTGAAATTTGTAATTTTCTTGGTTTCTCTTCTACTGCAAAAACAATTCCGTCTTTACATTTGACTCCCACTGCAACAGTTCCTCTTCTTACAGTTTCAATTGCATATTCTACTTGATATAATCTGCCATCTGGTGAAAATACAGTAATTGCTCGATCATAACCTTGTTGTGCAGGAAGCATTTGATCAAAATGCCGTGAAGGATTAATTTAAGTCTAGCCTATTTGATTTAGCGTGAAATACGAAATCGAATTTTTTGGCCATGAAAATATTAGATCAAATCATAAAAATACTATCGAGATTACAAAAGAATCTCATTTGACTCCAAGGGGTGATTGTATTGTAGGAGTTAGTGCTAACTCTTCATGTAATGATTTACCTGAAGAATTAAAAAATAAATTAAAAAATCCTGATAATACAATTGAATTTTTATTTAAAGTTGAAGATATTGAATTTTCACTTAAAGGTAAAGGACATCCAAATTTAACATTGACTCATCAAGAAGATATTGTTTTACGAAAAAGTGATTTTACTTGTCCTCGAACTCTGTCTGTCAAATGTGATAAGGCTTCTGATTTAGTGCCTAGAGAAATGGTGACTAAATTGCAAAATCCAAAAACCAAAGGGCTTCTTATTATTACAATTAGTTGAAAATGTCACAACTTTATAGTCGTGTTTCTATTCATTTTTCATGGGACGTAAAACTAATTTCTTCCTTTTAGTTCCGTTGGCAACTTTTGCATCTATAATTTTTGGTTTTGCTATATACAATACCATGTGTAAAAATGCAAATATTCCATTAGGATGTTAAAAATTTAAGAATTCTTTAATCGTCATCAGTTTCGTTTGCTTTGTCACGAACTTTTTTCATTATGCAAAACTTTGCAAGACTTTTCTTTAAATTCATAATTATTTGAGATTTTTATACTATTTAATTCTAATTTATTTTGATCTCAGATTTATCATTTTTAGATTTTTTTTGTGCCTACCTTAGATTTGTTATTTGATTTCAGCATTGTTTGATTTTGAATTTTTAAATTTTGATTGATTGTTTCTAGTAACGTAATTGTTTGTGGGTATTTTGGATAATCTGTAAGATCTTTTTCAATTATTGAAAGGTAATATCTTAATTCTCTTAGTATTCGTCTTTTCTTTGTTTTTGAAATTACTATATTTTTTAAATTTCCTAAGTTTGCAGATATGTCACATAATTTAATTAATTTTGCATCTATTTCTGATTCTTTAATCTTGATTCCATATTCTTTCTGTCTTTGTTTGTTTGAAACTATTCTTTTTTTTGTTAATGATAATGTAGAATTATCACTTGTATCTATTACTAATTTAGTTTTTGTTAATGATAAAATTAATGTTGAAACTCTCCTGCCAAATTTTTCAAACAATTCATCAAAACCAGTGTCTGTATTTTCTAAAATATCTTGTAACCATCCTGCACAAAGTACTTCTTCATCAATTACCCCTAAACTTTTGAGCCTACTTACAACATTTTCTAAGTGATTTGAGTGTGGTACTCCTATTTCATTTAACTCTCCTCCGTGCTTTGTTTTTGCAAATAATTCTGCTTTTTTTAATGGTGTCATTGACTTGCACTACACATTATGGAAAAAAAATCTAAAGCCGATTTTTTGGACAATTTTTTATTTTTTGTTTGACAATAATTTGTTGTAAAGGTACATTTTGGACATCCTCCCCATTCTTCTGAATCTGTATCTTGTTTTGACTCTGATTTACAATCACATTCAGCAACTAGGTCTAGACATGTTTTCATAATTTTTTCAAAATTATCATAAATCATTTTACTACAACCGTTATACCCATCAGATGTATTATCAAACAAATGAATTATTCCATTTTCATAATATGCATCAATGTCATTTGATTCAGATTTTGTTAAAATTTTACTTGCATTAACTAAAACATGAGTAATTGTATGAATTTTTGAATCTGTTGTAAGTGAATTTTTTGAATCTGAATTTATTTTAGATGTAAATTCCGATGGTATGGAAATACTAGTGCAATAATGCTTTGAACTCCAACTAAAATTTGTCCAATTTGCTATTGATTTACCATCAAATGTTTCAAATTTATCTGCTGTATCATTATAATTTCCTTTTAGATAACCTGTGATTGTTCTATCCATGTTTATCAATCCATAACTTAATGATATTTTTTTAGAATGAGAATTGATCTCTTTTTTAATTGAATCTTTTTTAGACATTTGAATTAATGATGTTTTTACAATTGGGATTGTTCTTTTGTGTACTTCATTAGATTTTTCTAAAAATGCATTTGCACCATTTTGTGTTTTAACTATTGACTTAACTTGATAATTTCCTTTATTGAAATGATATATTCCATTTTGATGAAGTTGATAATATCCAGTAGGTATGTCTCTTGTTCCAATTTTTTTTGAATTATAAAAAATTGTAATTTCTCCAGATGCCCCTCTTAGATTAATGCTATTTGCAAAATCAAAAAATTTAGATTTGTTTGACTCTAATGCTGCATGTTTTTCCATTCCGATTGAGGCTTGATGTTTTTCTGAAATTATAGAATTTTCTTTGTTAATCTCAACATAATGATTCTGATTTAGATAATCTGGAATGTTTCGTGCAAAATAATGACAGGCTGCATCCTCAGGATCAAAAACACATATCGCGTATGATTTTTGTCCTTTTCTTCCCGCTCTGCCTATTCTTTGAATAAATGAATCATATTCATTCTTGAATGCAGAAATAACTACATCTACATTTCCAATATCTATTCCCAACTCTAATGTGGGTGTGCATGATAAAACATCTAATTCCCCTTCCTTCATCTGTGATTCATACAATTTTCTATCTTTTTGTTCTAATCCTCCCCGATGAATTTGTATTCTGATTTTTTCATTTATGGATTCTACATTTGATGCTAAAAATTCTGCATCATTGTGACTATTGCTAAAAACTAATTGTTTTGAATTTTTTTTATTACATGTTGCTGTAATCATTTCCATTGTAGTTCTTTGACCAAACTTTCTTGGCATGATAAAAAATTGATGCATGTTTTGTTTTCGTTTTGAATTACTTTTGATATATGTAAAAGATTTTTCAGGTAAATCATACATGTTTGAAAAAAATTCTTTTGAATTATCCAATGTTGCAGATGAACCTATTATTTGAAAATTTTTCATGTAATTTTTCATTCTTTTAAGTACGTGGTAAACATTAGAACCGTGAAAACTAGTGTATGAATGTGCTTCATCCATAACGATAATTTTTGCATTTTTAAATAATTGATTCCATTTTTTGTCTTGTAAGATTAAATGATAATTGATAAAATCAAAGTTTGTTGCTAAAATTATTGATTTTTCATATGATTCTGAAATAATTTTCTCTTTGTATTCTGAACTCTGTCCACCGTGAATTGAATATGTGGAAATTGTTTTGTTTAACTCACATTTTTCAATTAAATCTGAAATTTTTGAAACTTGATCATCAATTAATGCATTTAATGGATATACTAGAAGAACAAATACTCCTTTAATTGGATTTTCTAGTATTTTTTGTAAAATTGGTATGATGAATGCCTCTGTCTTTCCAGAA
This sequence comes from Candidatus Nitrosomarinus sp., assembly GCA_003702465.1. GTDB lineage: Archaea > Thermoproteota > Nitrososphaeria > Nitrososphaerales > Nitrosopumilaceae > Nitrosopumilus. Next base: position 10,962 of record REGF01000017.1, read on the forward strand.
CCTGTTGGAGCTGAAATAATGGAGTTATTTCCTTTTAAAATTGAGCGTATAGACTCACTTTGAAATGGTAGAATTCCTGAAAATCCATACTTCTTTAACCCATCAATAATCTTTGTTGACAAAATATCTTTTAGATTTTCAATTGGTATTTTTTCTGGCTCCAATGAAACTAATTTTTCATAATGAATGATTGCAAATGTCTGATTTCTATGTCCTTCAACTAAATCATGAATTATCACATCATTGTCAATTTCTAATTTTGGGATTTTATTTACATCAAATAAAATACTTTCAGGTATTGTAATTTTTAATTCAGTTGCAATTTTTTTAGGTGTTATTTTATTTCCAATGTTTTTTATTTCATCTGGAAAGTATCCTGCTGAACTTTCTGGACCGTTACAACTATGTGGTTCATCTGTTCTTGCATCTATTGGAATGAATTTTCCACTATCTGATTTGAATTCTTCGTCCCAATAAATTTCTGCACCACAACCCTTTGAACATTGTTTTGTTCTTCCTGAATAATTTACTCCGTATGTTGGTTTTCTTGGAACTATTTTTTCTGGATTACATTTTGGACATATTCCTGGTGCTGCAACATCTTTCAAATTTTTTGAAAGCTTTGTATCACATATAGGACAAAACTTCATCTCTCTTGCTTTACTTTATTTTTGTCATAAAAGGATTTTTTAATAATTTTATTACATTATTGATTGACTACGAGCTATTAGTTTACTTGAATTAAATGGACAATATTATTTTCATTATCATTATATCTCAAATATGAAAAATCAGAAGGAAATGAGATCATTAAAAATTGAATTAATGAAATCTCTTACTGGATCAAATAGTGGATATTTTGGACTATCTTTAGAAACTCTGGTAGATAATAGATGATTTAATGACTGGTTTTGGTCAATAATTTCATTTTTTCAAAATTCTTAAGTTATGATGTTTTAGCATTTTTATGACTAAATTTAGTGTAGAGCTTCCAATTTCAAAAAAACCTACCGATCTTGAATTAAAAAAACTAAAAGAATATTTCAAAGAAATGCCTGTTAGTGAAATAATTACTGGCCTAAAATTTGCTAAAAGTCGATGGCATGCAAAAGATACAGGAACCCTAAAAGTTGGAAGAAAAAGTATTGTTCAAAAAGAAGTGCATTCTGTAACTACTGAACAAGCTCAGTGGAGATTGAAAAATTGGAAAATGATGATTTCAAATTACCGTCGCAGAGGATATAGTTATCCAACTATCTCTAGAATTAAAAAAATTCTTATTCAAAAAAGTAAAAAAAAATCCAAGTAATCTATTCAATCACAGTTCTAAAATTTTTAAATGAAAATATCTGTTTTTCTCTGTGTAACTTGTTCTCTTAATTCTGTTGGAACTTCTGGAATTGATGATTTTGTTTGTCCTGCAATTACATTGTGTGCTTCTTCTAAAATTGCAACTGCATCTGGACTTGCTTCAGTTTGTGTGGTAAAGTTATCTTCCATTCCTACAGATGATCCAGACATTACATCACCTAATATTTGTGATAAGTCTTGCATTGAAGCATTTGCTTCTGGCATAATTCCACTTAATGATGGACTTAGACCTTTGATTATTGACATACATGGACTCAATGTAACTACAACATCACCTAATTCTGAAACTGTATCTAGTCTAAGTTTTACTTGTTCCATAGATAATTTTGCACCACTTACCATGTTTTTCATTTTTCTAACTTGTGCTAATTCTCCTGCATATGCTTGTGCATAAACTGGTTTGTTATTTCGTTGTGCATTAACACATTTTTCAAAAATTTTGTCGTGTTTTGCTTGTAATTTTTCATTAATTGATGATAATTTTGTAATTTGTACCTGTAATTTTTTCTGTGCAAAATCAATTCTGTTCTTTAATGGTGCATCTGGCTTTACTTTGCCCATTACCTTTTGAGATATTGATTCTCCTTCTGTTTTATTCCATGAATTACTTAACATGCTTATTTCGTAATTTTTCTTAATTTTTTTCTTTTAAACAGATTTGTCACTCTAGTTAGTGTACCTTCAGTTACACTACCTTTGGTTACATTTTACCCAAATGTAAAAGTGAATGCTTGAAATCCTTTGCCTTTAACATTTATCTCCAATACTCCCGAGATACTAATTTCACTATCTATGATATTATACATTCCTGGATCCTTGACAAATAATTTCCCATTTGATGAAATATCTCTTCCAATATTTTTTTCATCTAGAGGTAATCCGTTAAGGGAAATATCTAATTCACCAATGTTATTTGTAACAATGTTCACTTCTTTTGCTTCAAAGAACATTTTGATACTGCCATTATTCTTTGTAAGTTCCATATTGTCTGAATAATTTTTCCACTCTCCAATTGGATAAAATTTGTTTAATTCAATTTTTTGCGGTTCTGCATATGTTACAATTCTATCTGGTTGAAATCCTTCACTGCTTCCTAAATTATTTCTATATTGTGCAAACTTGTATCCAAAATATAATTCTGGAGTTCTAAATGGTGTATGTTCAAATTCCTCAATACTTACTAACTCTTTATTTGACGTTGTTTGTATTCCCAATGCTTGTGCTCTTTCATCAAGTAATTGTTGAATAATTTTTTCAGTTTCTTGATATGCTCCTTCTCCAATATGATCATATCTTAAATTACCTGTATGATCTGCAATGTATTTTCTTGGCCAATAATTATTTTCAAATGCTTTCCAAGTTTCCATTTTATTATCCATCACTACTGGATAAGTAATTTCAAATTTTTCTATTGCATCTTGCACGTTCTTTGGATCTTTTTCAAATTCAAATTCAGGTGAATGAATTCCTATAATTAACAAACCTTCATCAGAATATTTTTCATCCCATGATGTGATGAAAGGTAAAGTTCTGATACAATTAATGCAACTATAAGTCCAAATATCATAAAGTACCACATTATTTTGTATCTGTTTATCTAATTCTTCAGGAGTTGTATTGAGATAATATTCTATCCCTACAAGATTGGGTGCTTTTTTTAATCCTGAATCATCGGCGTTTAAGAAAACACCTGTTGAACTTTGATTTTGTGAGGATAAATCATCTAATCCCACAAAGATTATGCCTAAAAATACGACTACAGATGCAATAATGCCTCCAAATATTGCAACTGTTTTTATTTCTGAATTCATCCTAACATCACCAATTCATTAAGTAATGGGAAATTTGCAATATATGCAAGTTGATTTGTAAATATTAGAATTCCCAATATTATGATTAGCCCACCGATAATCAAATTATAATATTTTAGATGCTTTCTCATAGAGGAAATTATTTTTGTTGCCTTTGAAAAAAATACCCCCATCAGAATAAATGGAATTCCTAAACCTGCTGAATATGCTAATAATAAACTGAATGATACTGATGGAACTGTTGCTGCCAATGTAAGAATAGTTCCTAAAATGGGACCAACACATGGTGTCCAACCAATTGCAAAGGCTAAACCAAATACAAAAGACATTGGATAACTTGATTTGAAATTTTTAATTTGAATTTTTTTTTCTTTATTGAGAAAATTTATTTTTTGAGATAATAATAAAAATATTCCAAATATTATAACAATGATTCCTGCAATTGAATTTAAATTTCCTAAAATTTGTGTAAAAGAACTTGATAATATACTGTTAATTAAAACTCCTAAAGTTGAAAAAACAATTGAAAATCCTAATACAAAAAATATCGTATTTGCAATAATGCTAATTTTATTAATTTGATAATTTTCTTTTTGTTTTATTTCATTTAATGTGGTTCCTGAAATATATGCCAAAAAAGCTGGAATCATAGGTAAAATACATGGTGCAATAAATGAACCTAGTCCTGCAGAAAATGCAATTAGTATTGTTGGATCAGCCATGTATTGAATTCATTATTTTTGTTTTAAAGCCTTATTCCAATTTCCTTCTGTTTCTAATACACTCCTTTTTATCTAAGTATTTTTGATGTTAGTTATGAATAAGCGATTTGTAATTGTAGGAGTTGTGTTAGGTATTGTAGTAACAATAGCTGTAATCATTGGTTCTCCAGCTAATCCATTAAATCTCGATTTTGGTGGAATAGACGCAGCACGATAATTAGAAAAATTTCTTAAACCCTTTCTCAAAAACTTGTAAGGATTCTTCTATATCCGATTGTTTTAGCCATGCTGTCACTGAAATTCTTAATCTAGCTTGATTTTTTGCAACTGTTGGATATCTAATTGGCTGTGCAAATATGCCATTTTTGAGTAAATAATTGCCAAACTCCATTGCTGTTTTTTCCTTTCCTACGATAATTGGGATAATTTGAGATTTAGAATTTATTTCATATCCGATTGATTTTAGACCTTTTGATAACTTATCTACATTATTGTGTAATTTCTTTTGTTGTAATTCTCTGTTTGATTGTATTCTCTTAATTGAATGTTCAACTAAAAAAGATGGTAAAGCTGATGTATAGATAAATGATTTTGATTTGTTTATACACATATCAATTACATTATTTTGTGACGATACGTAACCTCCAAAAGATCCTAATCCTTTACTTAAACTACTAATGTACAAATCAATTTTTTTTGCAACTTTCAAATGATTTGGTGTGCCTTTTCCATTTGAACCTACTACAAAATCCCCATGTGCATCATCTACAATTGTTATGGCATTTGTTTTTTGTGCAATTTCTGTAATCTCTTTTAAGGATGACATGTCCCCATCCATACTAAAAATTCCCTCTGTAATGATGAATTTGTTTTTTGCATCTGTCTTTATTTTTTTTGATAAATCTTTCATGTCATTATGCTTGTAAATTGAAATTTTTGCACCTGATAACTTACAGGATTCAATAATGCTGGCGTGGTTTAATTCGTCACTTAAAATTAAATCTCCTTTTTTTGCTATTGCTGAAATTGAACCTAAGTTTGCCATATATCCTGTTGGAAAAATTAAACTATTTTGCTGCGATTTATGTTTGGATAATATAGTTTCTAGTTTTTTGTATGATTCATCATTTCCTGAAACTAATCTGGAACTTGATTGAAGTTGATCTGTTTGGATTTTGGTAATTGGGATTCCTAAATAATCATTTGAGCATAAATTGATTAATTTTTTTTTCTTGATTGTAATGTATGCACCTTGTGCTTTACCATATTGTAATTTTCTATGTAAATTATCATTCTTAATTCTGGATAATTCTTTATCAATAAAATTGAGTTTATGCTTCAAGACCAATTTTTTCAATCATTTCGCGGTCTTTTTGGGCATTATTTCCATCCATCGTTAAATATCCTTGAGTAATTATTCCATTCGCACCACTTTGTAGCAATTCTTCCCCTGAATCATCTAGGTTTGTTTCTCTTCCTCCAGAAATTTTTATCACTGATTCTGGTAATAAGAAACGAATTACTGAAAAAATTCTAGTTATTTCTGAATTTGGTAAATCCACTTGTAACTCTAAAGGTGTTCCAGGAACTGGAACTAGAATGTTTATTGTTACTTCTTCTGGATATATTCTTGCTAACTCTAATGTCATCTCTAATCTTTGTTCTCGTGTCTCTCCTAACCCAATAATTCCACCTGTACATAATTCCAAACCTGCTTCTCTTGCAATTTCAAGTGTATCTAATCTATCTTGATATGTATGAGTTGTACATATTTCAGAAAATTTAGATTTTGCCGTTTCTAAATTATGATTATATCGTTTTACTTTTAGTTCTTTGAGTTTTGCTGCTTGTTCTTTTGTTAGAAAACCTAAACTGCATTCTACACTAATTCCAACTTTTTGATTAATTTCTGTAATTATATTACAAACTTTAGTAAAATCTTTTGATGAAGGTTCTCTCCATGCTGCAACCAAGCAATATGATTCGGCACCCTCATCTTTTGCTTTTTGAGCTTTAGTGACTACTTCATCAGGTGATGGTAATTGATATGTTTCAATTCCGGTATCAAAAAATGCTGATTGACCACAAAAAGTACAATCTTCACTACATGCATTTTTTTTAATATTGTTTAATTGTTCAACATCTACTTTATTTCCATTATAATCTCTAGTAATCTCATTGGCACATTTTGCTAATTCTTTTAAATCTTCATCTGGAACATTAAATAATTTTCTTGCATCATCAGATGAGATTCTTTCACCAGAAAATACCTTCTCTTGACATTGTTTAATGAATTCCAAATTACTCATGTTGAAAGTTTTTTCATTCCATTTATAAAAATATGCTAACTGTTAACCATTGAGATTTTACTAGTTAACAGTCAAATTATCTGAGATTTTGCTGCCTGAATAGTCTTAATGGTGTTTTTTAGGAGTAATTCTAACTCTTTTTCTTGAATTGCTAAAGGTGGAACTAACATAACGATATTTCCCAGAGTTCTGAGATAAATTCCATTTTTCTTACCTATTTCAAAAAATACTTTGTTAATTGATTTTTTTGTTTGAATAGGTGTTTTCTTTTTCTTGT
>REGF01000083.1 GCA_003702465.1 Candidatus Nitrosomarinus sp.
AGCTTAAGATTAAATTGGAATAATCTGTTTTTGGGTCAAAAATTCAAGAATTTTAAAAAATGATTCATCATCTATTTGATCGTCAATCCACCAACTAACAATAATTTTGATCCAAGAGGGTATTTTTTTTATTTCTAAAGACTCTGATGAGATATTATCAATTTTTATGATTTTATTTTCAATAAAGTAATTTACAATATCAATTATCTTACTATCATTAATTTTTCCATCAGACCATAATTGAATGTCATTTTTGATGGAGTCTGTTAACGAAATAGAATTATTGCTTTTATTTTCATGAATTGCAATAGGAATACTAGTTGTTGCAAACTCATTACCATCTAAATTTTTAAAATTAAGATTTACTATACCAGAAATGTTTTCAGGGATAAAAAAATCTACAACATTGTGTTCAGTCTTTGAATCAGTACTTATTCCAGTTTGTTCAAAAATTAATTGATCATTTTGAGTAATAGAAAATTCATAATTTGTTGAAACTGGTTTATTTTTTAAGAAGATATCAGTAATATCAAAATTAATTTTAGCATTTGAATTAGATTCCAGATACTCAGGTTCCCAAGATACAAGAATTCTAAACTGCCCATTGTCTGTAACTGAACTAATATGAGTATAGTCTCTATCAGGAGTGATTTCAAAATTCATTCCATTCAGATTCGAACTGTTTTCAAAAATGTTTAACAATTCTTTTTGATATATTATAAAATGTACAACACGACCTTCAGTAAAAAAATCATCAACATTTACAATGTCATCAGATAACTTAATGTCATTTACAGACATTGAAAATCCAGATAATAGTAAAGCACCAAATTCTTTTGGAATTATAATCTCTTCATGAACAACAGATGTTTGATTAATATTTTTTAAAGTCCATTCAAATGGCATTGAATAACTAATTTTTTTTAATTCTGGATCATATTGAAAATTAGAAATTTCGTCATAATATGTGACTACTTGGATATTTTGATTTCCAAAGTCAGGATCAATAAAATCATGAGTAGTTGTTTGTGCAATTGAAATTCCAGCATTAAAAACAAGTGGAGTCTCTAGTTTTTGAGAATACCCATCAGCAGTAATGATACTAACATCTAATTTGTATAATCCACCTTCACTAAGTTTTGGACCTTTGACATCAATTAATCTACTTTGAAGACCCAATAATGAAGCAAAAAAATCCTCACCGCTATCTTTTTCTTCAACAATTATTGAATCAGTATCTTCAGAAATAAAATTAAAAACTAAAAATCCATTATCAGCTTGAAATTCTTTTTCAAAAAGAAATTGTTCGCCGCGTTCTGATTTTACTAAAAATGTAACATCACGTAAAGTGATTTTAGAATCAAAATCAATTAAAGCAATTGAAATTTGTTGATCATCACTTTGTATATCATCTTTTGTAGAAGATGTAACTTCCAAGCTTACAAGTTTACCATTTAGTTCAACTGGTGGAAATATTTCACTTCCTACACCATGACCGTATGCATCATAAAAAGTAATGATTAATCCAGAAGAAAATATTAAAAATAAAATTAATAATAAATTTTTCAATCTATGTCCACTTGTTTGGATCTTTTTTTAGAATTTCTTTTCCATCAATTGTAATTGAATTTTTTTCTTCAAATACGGTATGCCATTTACCATTATCTGGGAAAATTTTATTCATTTCCTCAAATTTTTTATTTGTTGGTGGCTTGTTCATCAAGGCTCCCCATCTCATATTTGGTATTTTTGGCATGATATCATTGATGTCTTTCATGTTTATCCTTCTCAAATTTTATTTAAAAATCTATTATTCAACTTTTAAAATTCCTTCTTTGATTAAGAATTGAATTCCTTGAATGAAAGCATCATCATCAATTGTTCCATCTGCCCACCATCCAGCGTTGTTTTTAACCCAAGATGGTACGTCATTTCCAGAACCAGTTCCTTGGGTAGTTTCAGGAATTTTTAAAATATTTTCTTTAACTAAGAATTGAATTCCTTGAATGAAAGATTGATCATCAATTGTTCCATCAGCCCACCATCCAGCGTTGTTTTTAATCCAAGATGGGATTGTTGGAGTCTCTAAAATTTCTGGAGTTTCAATAACAGGTTGAGGTGATGAGAAGCCAGGACCTAATTCAATTATGGTAGAACCAATTCCAGAATATGTTGGATCATAATTTAATCCAGTTCCATAAACTAGAAGATCAAATCTAACTGGGCCCTCAGTTGGAATGTAAATATTTTGAATATCAATTCCTTCAGTTGAAAGTATGCCTGGATTTTCTGGATCATCTCCATTATAACGAGTTATTTCATTTTCAAATTCATCAAGTGCGACATAGGTATATCTTACATCTTTAATGAGATCTCCATTTTCATTAAAGAATGTGAATTCAAAAGGAACATCTTGGTTTGCACCATACTTTCCATCCCATGAAATATTTACAGTTGTAGGAGTTTTTTCATAATTTTTAGTATCCACAAGATAAAATTCAGTTGAATTTCTTTCAACTTCATCTAATGGAACTAATTTGAAATCCATTTTTTTATTATCAAAATTGTCTGTTCCTAATGCATCATTGATTCTTACTAATTCATTTTTTGTAATTAAGAAATGAACAATACTAGTACCATCAGAAGTATATGGATCATTTAGTATTGCTCTTTGATCAACTTCAACACCGTTAACATATCCTTTGAATTGTTTTCCTTCGCTATATGGTGCAAATGATTTTGGAACTCTAATTTCTTCGTGTACAACTTGAACTAAATCAACATAATCAGGACTCCAATCAAAAGGCATGTCAAATGAAATTGAATTATCAGATGTGTCAAATGCAAAATTGTCTACTTCATCATAATAGGTTTTGATAATAACGGGGATTTCTTCAGCATTTGCTGTTTTCAAAAAGAAGTTTTGTTCTTGTGCAACACTGACAAAAGTTTCATAAGTTAATCTTTCAGCTAAAACACTTTTTGTACTAGTTGCTGCTTCAATATCCACAGTAATTTTATACAATCCACCTTGCACAAATATTGGACCAGTCATTGACGGTCTAGCACAAATATCTAAATTATCATCAGTACATTCTGCACCATAAACAAATAATGCTCCAGGGGCACTAACGTGTTCTGAACCACCATAAATTGTACATGTTTCAATTGGATCAGCATCACAACCAAGTTGTGGTTTAATTTTTACATCCAATCTTCCATCATTATCATAAAAGAGATTTCTAGCTAAAAGTTCTCCACTTTGCCAAAGTTCCACTCTGTATGTGACTTTATCAAGATTTTTGTCTGTTAATGTATCAAAGAAACGAATTTGCATATTTGCGGAATCGATATCTCCAACAGTAATATCAGATGGATCTAATTGTGTCCTAACAGTTACCTCCATATCTCCAAAACTAATTGGAGGAGCTTGGTCACCACCTAATCCGTGTGCAAATGCATCAGGAATTATAGCAGGAATTGTAAAAATCCCAACTACGATGATCAATAACCCAATTTGCCTAAACAATACAAAAATTCTATCAAATCCATATTTAAAGATGGTACAGAAATTATATGCGTGGCAAATTTTTAGAGACAGAATTTGAGTATAATTTTTATTTGTTAGAATAAACCTTTGATTATGAAATTTTTACTAGTTTTACTATTAATTCCACTATTTACAATTCCAGCATTTGCTGAATCTCAAACTTTAACTACAGATCAAGGAACATTAGATGTAAAAATATCGTATGAAGATATTAAAACTGGCGAATTAACAAAATTGCCAATTGAATTCATAAACCCAACTACACAAAAAACTCAAGTCCACATCGATTATAGAATTACAATTTCAGAATCTGATAAAATATTATTTCAAACTCCAAATTTGATTCACACGTCTGAAGGTATCATTAATGGATTTAAATTTGAATTTCCACAAGATGGATTATACAACATTCAAGTAGATGCTGAAGGAATTTTATTCACTCCAATTCCAAAAGAATCTGTAATATTTGATATCGCAGTAGGTGAAGTTGCTGCTCAACCATCAACTCCAATTAAAGAAGAAGGTGGCGGTTGTCTAATTGCAACAGCAACATACGGCTCAGAATTAGCTCCACAAGTTCAGATGTTAAGAGAAATTCGTGATAATCAATTAATGAATAC
>REGF01000018.1:0-5273 GCA_003702465.1 Candidatus Nitrosomarinus sp.
ACGCGTAAGTTTAGGCCAAATAATATGTTGAGTTTTTATATTGAAATCGTGAAAGAGAGTCAAGTTGAAAAAATTCAAACATACTAACGAAGAATTAGAATTAGCTAAAATACAAACTGAAAAAGAGAAAAAGAAAAAAGAATCACAAGATTGAAACTTTTTTACTTGTCTTTTTCAGACAAGTTTTTTTTTAAAATTTAATTTTTGAAGAATACTTTTCATTTAATGAATTATACAAAAATTCTCGTTCAGAGATCAAATTTTTTGATTCATCATACATTTTTGTAAAAAATGCAGCAATGATACGCTGATTATCAACATCAAAAAATCTAACACTAAAACTAATTCTATCAGGTTTTTGTTCTTTAACAAATTCAGCAGATTTAATCATTTCAGAATTAATGTGCATGTGTGCTGGCCCATCATTATCTCCTATAGTAATCCATTTCTCATTTTGTCTAATTGTTAAAGAATTACTGCGAATTTCGCATGTGGCACCAATATTTTTTGTAATGATCAAAACATCATTAATTTTAACAATATCTGATAAGAGTTCAAAAAGCATTAACCAATCAAATTAAGCAAATTATTATAATATTTTCATCTCAATTAGACTTATTCAAATCAATTTGAACAAGATCGTCTGCATCACCGTGAATACAATCAGTTCCAACAGATTTTACAGGAGTAAAACTAATTTTCCCACTATGCATTTTTCCTTCGTTTTGTAAAATAGTGAGTTTTCCTGTAACAATATGTCGATGCTTTTGACAAGTTAATCCAAACATGTATTCATCTTTTCCATCAATTATTGATACAATGAATTCTGGTGGATTAACACACTGCTTTCCTTCTTCAGAAACTGAACATTTATCAGGCATCATAAATAAAATAAAAAAAATATCAGATATTAATCTTCATAGATGTAATTTAATATCAATTATAACAAGATAAAACAAATTGAAAGAAAGTTTTGATTTAGTAATTATTGGTGGAGGTATTTTAGGAACTTCAATTTCATATTTCTTATCATTTCTAAATAAATCAAAAAAAATTGCAGTCATCGAACAAGAAAAAAAGGTTGCTCACCATACTAGTGGTAGAAATACAGGAAAAGTACACGCACCATATCTATACAATCCAGAAAAAAAGAAACTATTTGCCAATGCAGCATTTCATGGATATGAAATGTGGAAAGAATATTCAAAACAACAAAATTTGCCATTTAAAGAAGATGGAGTAATCGAAGTTGCATTAGATGAAAAAGGTATCAAAGTTTTGGAAAAATATCTCAAATGGGGAAAACAAAATGGATTAAATGAAAAGGATATTGAATTAATAGATAAAACAGAATTAAAAAAAATTGAACCTGAAATAAAATGTGAATCTGCTCTTTATGTACATAGAGATGGTTCAACAGACTATTCCACATTGACCAATGCAATAATGAAAGATAGTGAAAAAAATGGAATTAATTTTCTTTTTAAAAATAAAATTAATCAAATTAAAAAAATTAAAGACAAATGGGAGATTACAATTAATGATAATGAAAAAATTTACTCTAATTTTTTGATCAATGCTGCAGGAGGTCAAGCAATAGATATTGCACATAATATTGGAATTGCAAAAAACCTAACTGACGTTCATTTTAGAGGAGAATATTGGAAAACCCCAAAAAAATATCATAATTTAACAAAAACTAGTGTTTATTCAGTGCCAGAATTCCCAGATTATCCATTTTTAGATCCTCACTGGATTGTTAGAGTAGATGGTAGTTGTGAAATAGGACCAAATGCAGTTCCTGTTTTCAGTCCTTATGGATACGATACAGCAGAAAATGTCAAAGAATTCATTCCAAAAATATTGGAAATGGTTAATTCAGGTGCAAGAAAAATAATCTTTGATAAAGACTTTCAAGAATTAGCTTTTAGTGAAATACAATCATCAATGTCAAAATCAAGAATGGTTGAAAGAGTAAGAAAATTTCTTCCAAAGATTGACTCAAAAGAAATTACAGTTAAAGGAACAGCAGGAATTAGATCATCAGTTATTGATGAAAAAGGGAAATTTGTTCCAGATGTAATTTTACTAGATGAAGATTCATCATTTCATATTTTAAATTATAATTCACCTGGTGCAACAGGAGCATTACCATTTGCAGTATATGTGATAAATCAATTACATGAAAAAGGATTATTTGAAAATGAGGATATTCATGCACAATGTGGACCTTGGAAATTTAATGAAATTGTAGAAAGATTAGAGAAATAAAATGGCGCAGAGAGGGAGATTTGAACTCCCGTTCCCTTGCGAGAACGCGCTTTATGGTTAAACAATTTCCAGGCGCGCGCCCTACCAGGCTAGGCGACCTCTGCAGAAGTCTTGCGACAATTCTATTTCATAAAATGTGATTATAAATTATGTTATTAGAGATAACAAAAATTACTTCCAAATTGTAATTGTAGTTGATTTTTCTACAACATTTCCATCCATATCCAATCCTTTTGCAGAAATTTTGTAAACACCTTCCAATGCAGTGTCACCATCATTTTTTATTTGATCCCATGAAAAAGTTACCTCATCCATAGGTTCAAGGGTTGAAACTACTTGGGCAGATACTGGAGAATACATTAGTATTCCAGCCAAACCAGTAATCTTCAAACCATATGATGAGTCAGAAAAAGTCAATTCGTTGGTACCCGAATTTACAATTCGGATTTGAATTAATTCGTCTTGTTTAAAATCAAATTTTTCAGTAACAATAGAAAGAGAAGATCCTTCAACATATTCTAATTGAGATGTATTTTTAAAATCAATTAAATAAGTTCCAAATGCAAATGCAGATACAACACCAACAGCAATGAAAATAACAAGACTTTTAGCTAGCAATTCTTTGAAACTAAATTCAGTATTTTTTAATCTTTTGGAGCAGTAGGTTTTGTTCTCCACTTTTTTGGATAAGTGTTAGGAGCCATGATTATTCTTTTTGTAACAAACGCATATCCTTTTGTTGCGTCACGAATTTGTTCGACATCCATTGTAGATTCAGCCAATGCAACTGCCTCACCCTTTTGTGTATAAATTCCAACTATATCACCTTCTTTCAAATTTGGAGAAATTTTTAAAATTCCAGGAATTGCTAATTGAGCACCATGACACATCGCGTCAACTGCAGAATCACGAATTACTACAGATTTTAATTCGCTTAATGCAAGTTCAACGGGTTTGATAATTTCCATTAATTTAGAATCATCCTTTTTTTCTTCCCATATAGCAAATGCATCAGCTAATTCATGTAATGTTACCAATCCATCTTTTTCATGAAATTGATCTACACGACTACGTCTTAGTTCAATCATAGTTGCCCCAGGACCTAAAACCTCACCAATGTCATAGTATAATTTTCGAATATAGGTTCCAGCTTCACAGAGTATTCTAGTTAAGAGTAATCTTTCCTTTTGTTCAATTAGTTCTAATTCATAAATGGTTCTGGTTCTAGTTTGTCTTACAACAGCAGAGCGTTGAGGAGGTTTTTGAAAAATTTCACCAGTAAACATTTCAATTATTTCAGATAATTTTTCCTTTGAAGGTAAGGAATGAACTCTTCCTAATGCATGATATTCTTTAGGACCATAAAGTAAGACTCCCAATGCTTTTGTTGCTTCACCTAATCCAAGAGGTAAAACTCCAGAAACTTGTGGATCCAAGGTTCCACTATGACCAATCTTTTCAATTTTTAAAATTCTTTTTGTCCATGCAACTGTTTCATGACTAGTTGGTCCTGGTGGTTTATCTAACAAAATTATTCCATTATCTAATAATTGTTCTACGGTTCGTTTATCATAATATGTTCCATATGCATCATCAGTAATATCTTGATCAATTTCAATTAGATTTTCAAGTTGTTTTAAAGTCATAGTAATTTTCTCACAGTTTCAGTTGCCACATCAATTACTTGATTTGCAGTTAAATTATCAGTATTGATGATTACATCAAATACAGCTTGATCTTCACCAAAACTAAATCCATAAAGTTTTTTGTAAAGTGCTTTATTTTTATCAAAACGGGATTTTGTTATTTCGTATGCGTTTTCTGAGCTCATGTTATCTCTAGTTTGCATTCTTTTGGTACTACTGGCATGAGAACCTTCTAACCAAATTTTTATTCCATCTTCAATTAACCAAGGTAAAGTGTAGCTTGTGATAACCATGCCACCTTGATTAAACAAATCAGTTAATTTTTTATCTAAATTTTTATCAAATTCAGAATTCTGTTCACGTTGATTTAAAAATTTGAGTCCTTCTTTAGTGTCCCACCAATCATCACCATCAGAATTGAATCCTTGTTCTTTTGCCATTTCTTTTAAAACATCTCCACCACTTAGATATTGTAAATTAAATTCTTTAGCTAGTCCTTTAGCAACAGTTGTTTTTCCGACTGCAGGAGGGCCAGATATTACGATAGATTTGGTCAACCTAGATCCATTGATGTCTTAGTGATTCTCATAATGATTCCACTAAATGCAATGGAAGAAAGGAAATACCAAGCCCATAACATTAGATGGTTTTCTTTACCAAAACAAATGTGTGTAGTGTCTAAAGCTTGTTCAGCAGTACAAGTTAGCTGGAACATTTCTCCAGGAATCACATTAAGTGGTATTGGAGAAATTGCTACAGTGTATGTGAATAGTTGTGGTAATACGAGATAGAAGATTAGAATTAACGGAACAAAAGTAATCAACATAGGTCTCATATTCATTTGCATCATCTCCATAGACATTTTGTTCATGTATGCAGATTTTTTGTTTAGTTCAGCTGATCTAGCAGTATCTTTAGATCTCATAGCAGCCATTCTTTCTTTTTGCCAAGCTCTTGTTTCTTTCATAATTCGTTTTAATTTTGTTTGATCAACCATTTTTCTTCTAACTGCAGAGTTGAAAACATTTAGCAAAACACCAAATCCTGAAACAGCAAACATAGAGATTACCAGACCCTTAATTATAGGATCATCACTACCAAGAGCCATTCTATCCCCACCAAGAAAATCAGGTAGTTGTAAAAATGCTGAATCAATAAAGAGTAGAATAAAGTTAAAATCCATTTTTTACAGTCCTATTGCCTTAATTATTTTATCAGCTGCTTCTTCAACCTTTCCCTCACCATTAAGAACATGTCTTACTGGTGAGCCTGTAATTACAGCACATGCAGAAATCATACCTGATTGATAATCAAGTTCCTTCTTAATGTTATCTATAGTAATTTTATCCCTATTTC
>REGF01000018.1:5373-17430 GCA_003702465.1 Candidatus Nitrosomarinus sp.
ATCATTGAGCCGATAATTGTAACAGATGGAATGTATTTGTTCAATAGTGCTTCAACTGGTTTGTTTGATCTTCTAAATCCAGGAATTTGTACATCTGCATCAAGTAAGTTTTGAGCTGCACTCTTTGGTGATAAACCACCTAGTTCAACCCATAATCTACCAAATACAATTACAATTCCAATCATAAACAAAACATAGCCAACAGCTCTCATCGGATCAAGAGCTGCAACATCTAAACCACGAGGTGGTGTGATATAGTAAATAATTCCTCCAACAGGAGTAGAAGGACTTGTAGGATCAAATTGAGCTATAAAGTTGACAAAGAAATTATTGTTACGCGGATTGAATTGAGACCAAATCATTTGGAACACAAAGACAGCATTTGCAGTTAAAGCAGATGCCAAGATTACTGGAATGTTTGAGACATACATCAATTTGATAGGATATACAGCCTGAAATCCTCTATATTTTGTAGAGACGATTGGGATTTCAATTTTCATGCCTTGTGTAAATACAAGTATCAGCAAAATTCCCGCAGTCAGGAATAATCCGAAAATACTAGGCAGTTGGTTAGAACGGAATAATACATTTCCAAGA
Source organism: Candidatus Nitrosomarinus sp. (assembly GCA_003702465.1). Classification (GTDB taxonomy): domain Archaea; phylum Thermoproteota; class Nitrososphaeria; order Nitrososphaerales; family Nitrosopumilaceae; genus Nitrosopumilus. The sequence goes on from REGF01000018.1 coordinate 5,971, forward strand.
TCACCATTACCAGTTAATGATTCTACAAGATATGGAATAATACCTATCATTCCTCCATCACCAGCAGGTAATGGACTAAACATACTCCAGAGAATTTGTTGAGCAACACCTGCCATAATGAATAAACTAATTCCACTACCAAGTCCCCAACCTTTCTGGATTAATTCGTCTAAGAACATAATTATCACTGACGCCGCCATCAACTGCCCTATAATCACATACAGGACATACGGTTCAGTTGCAGCACCTCCATATACTGCCGCAGCATATACAATAGATTCAACTACAATTACAATGTAAGTTACAATTTTAGTTGCAGTTTGGAAAATTCCTCTTTCCTCTGGTTTTTTGAAATCAAATTTGAGAATATCAGAACCTCTCAATAATTGCATCAAGAGTCCAGCTGTAACAATCGGTCCAATTCCTAATTCAACTAAAGTACCTTGTTGGGATGCAAAAATTACTCTAGCAAAAGCTAGAAAATCAAATTCAGGAGCTGTTGCTCCAAATAACGGAGTTTGTCCCATTACCATGTAAATTAGTAATGCAACACCACACCAAAGCAATCTAGTTGGTAATGGAATTTTCTTTTTTGGTTTTGGAACTTGAGGTAAATATGGCTCTGCTTTGAATACTATTTTTCTAATGATTGAAGTAACAGTACCCTCAGCCATTCTCAGTTAACACCTAAGCCTCTTCAGGTTTTTCATCTGTTGAAGATTGAGCAATTTCTCCACCAACGGCTTTTAGTTTTTCTTCAGCTGATGCAGTGAAATTCTCTACTTTTACAGAGTATGCATTGGAAATATTTCCACCGCCAAGAAGTTTATCATATCCTGCACTTTCGAGGTCTACGATTTTCTTCCCACCTTCTTCTTTACCAAATTTAGCGAATAAATCATCTAAATCTCTAACACTAGCCCACTTTTTTGTAATGTTTGGATGAGGAGGACTAGTTGATTCATGTCCATAATGATCTGGTTCATCTTTTAGTAAACTACTGTAATGATGTTTTTGGAAACCAGTAACTCCAAGACCTCCTTTATGACCACTTGCACGGTGTTGACCTACTTGTCCCCATCCCATGTGTCGTCCACCTCTAAGTCTACGAGTTTTGCGTAATCTAGTTGCCATGTTAAATCATTCTCCTAACGATAGTATCAAGTTCTTTGTTAGAACCAAGAATACCTTTTTGTCCATATAGTTTCTTGGTACTTCTTTTGAATCCATGAACTGGTGGTGCTAAAGCAAACCAAGGTTTGAGTGGTTTTAATTTTGATAATGATGTTTTTCCATCAGCTAAAGCGGCTCCTAATTCTGCAGCATTTGCAAATCCCAATGCTTTAAGATCTTCATCAGTGATTTTTTGATATCCACTTTTTCGTGCTTTCTTTTCTACAAGTTCTTGTGCTAAAGATGCATCAAGTTCAATCCAAGAAACATAATGTTGTACTTTTCTCAACATTCCTATAGTGTTATCTTTTGCAGGTAAAATTGTTGCACGATATTTTTTATCTAATTTTAATAGATTCATTGTATGAGTTGCCCAATAAGGACAATCTGCTTGACCTTTAATTCTTACAACAAGATATGCATTTGCCATTTTATCATCCTTGACTGAATGTCTGTCTTAGACAATCCAGTACTGCTTTTGATGTTGAATTCATTGTAGGAGTTGAACCCTTTGCAGTAGTCCATGCATCCTTTAATCCTGCTAATTCTAATAATCTCTTAATTTTTCCTCCTGCAACTAAACCTAATCCACGAGGTGCAGGAATAATTTCAATTGTTACACTTCCACCTTTTCCTTTTACTTTGAATGGAACAGAATGTTTTTGATCACATTTACATTCCCAACTGCCACATCCCATTTTGATTGGATTTATGTTTAAGTAAGCCTGACTAGTTGCTTTTTCAATTGCAATTCTCATTTGTTTTGATTTACCTTGACCAATTCCCAAGTATCCATTTTCATTACCTGCTGCAACAATTGCTTTGAATCTAGTTGATTGACCATTTGATGTCATTTTTTGAATAATTCCAACATCAACAACTTCACTTTTTAAATCAGGCAATAATTTTTTTATGATTCCAGATTCTTGAATTCGTAACCCAGCTTCTAAAATTTCTTCAACAGAAGTAATTTCTCCAGCTGCAACTTTTTGTCCTAAGATAGTTTTTGGTATCCAAACTTCTTCTTCTGGTTCTTTTCTAGCTCTTCTAGGACGGGAATCTTCTTTTGCTCCAGGTGGACCTCTTCCATAAACTGGTGCACTTTTGCCTCTTCCTCCTTGTCCTGGTTTTGATTGTGCTGTTTGACTCATATCTATTTGACCTCACTATCTATTGTGGATTTAATTTTAGAAATTTCATTTTTTACTGTCAAGTGTTCGCCGTTAATTCTTTCATCTGCAGGAAAAGTTTCTGAATCTGCTGGAACTTCTAGACCAGCATCAATTACTCCTTTCAAAGCTGCTGCCATTCTTTGTGTATATCGTTTAGTACCAGTATACAAAATTGCATCTTTTGCTCCTTTACCTAATGCTTTCTTACCTGCCAAATAGCCAGTAAGATATGCTGCAGAAATACTTTTTCTAGAACCCTTCCATCCTTTTTCAAGTAAGTATCTAGAATGTGCGGATGCAACGACTGTATCTCCAGTCATACCAGGCTTAAGAACTTGAACTTGTGTATTCTCATTTGAAATATTTACAGTAATGAAATCACGTTTACCCATTAACATGGTACCACGTTTACGATAATTGGTCTTTTCTTCTCTAAGTCTTCTCAATATTTTTGAATAGGCCATCTACAGGATCTGACTTTGAAACTGCTATTATATACGTTAAGCGTGAAGTAGTGCTGAAAGGAGTGCTTTTTGAGTATGAAGTCGATTTTCTGCCTCATCCCAGACCACTGATTGAGGGCCATCAATTACAGTTGTAGTAACTTCTTGTTCACGCTTAGCTGGTAAACAATGCATAAAGATCGCATTTTTCTTGGCCAGATCCATGATTTTATCATTAACTTGGTATTTTGGAAGGAATTTTTTGATTCTTTTTGGGTCATCATTATGAATTGAAGAGTATGTATCAGTGACTATGACATCGGCATTTTCAGCAGCCTTTTTTGGATCTGTTGTTAATTCAATATGAGTCAAATTTTGAGAAACACTAACAACAGATTTGTTTGGTTGGAATCCTTTTGGTGTTGCTATAGACATAGTTACACCAGATAAGGCAGCACCATAAATCATAGAATTACAAACATTATTTCCATCCCCAATCCAAGCAATTTTCAATCCTTTGAAAGATTTTTTCTTTTCTTTAATTGTCATAAAATCTGCCAAGATTTGACAAGGATGAAATGAATCAGACAATCCATTGATTACTGGAACACTTGCATGTTCAGATAATTTTTCAAGTAAAGAATGTTCGTAAACACGTGCCATAATACAATCAGTATAACGTGAAAGAGTTTTTGCTGTATCTTCAACAGATTCACCACGAGATAATTGTGTATCATTTGAAGACAAATTAATTGCATGTCCCCCCAATTGATACATACCAGTTTCAAAACTAACACGTGTTCGAGTTGAAGGTTTTTGAAAAATCATAGTTAGTGTTTTATTTTTTAAAACAGGTTTGTTTCCACCTTTTTTCAATTCTTTTTTTAATTTGATAGAATCATCAATCAATCCCAAAAATTCTTTTGGCGTTAGCTCAGATAAAGTAAGTAAATTTTTTGTTTTAATTTTCATCGTTTAAACCTTCCAAATAATCCTCGTTTCTTTTTAGGTTCTTCTTCTTTATCTTGTTTTTGGATATCTTCATCATCAGATGAAACCACTTTAGATTCTCCAGGTTTGGGTTTTCCATCTTTTATCCACTTTCGAATTGTATTACCAAGTTTGATTGCTTCAGCATCAGATTCTGGTGGAGGAATATCAAATAAGTCAGAATATTTTGCAATTTCTTCATCTTTGATTCCATAAAATGGATCATCAGAAATTGGTTCAGGTTCTGGTGCTGGTTCTGGTGCTGGTTCTGGTTCTGGTGCTGGTTCTGGTTCTGGTGCTGGTGCTGGTTCAGGTTCTGGTGCTGGTTCAGGTTCTGGTGCTGGTTCAGGTGTTGGTTCAGGTTCTGGTTCTGGTGTTGGTTCTGGTTCAGGTGTTGGTTCTGGTTCAGGTTCTGGTGTTGGTTCTGGTTCAGGTTCTGGTTCAGGTTCAGGTTCAGGTTCAGGTTCAGGTTCAGGTGTTGGTTCAGGTTCAGGTTCAGGTTTTGATGATTCTTTTAATTTTGAAACATCGGTTTGTTTAATTTTTACATCACTAAGTGAGCCAAACACAGTTTCCAAAAAGGTGTTTTTATCAAATGATTTCAAATCAGAATATTCTTGACCAGTTCCAAGATACAAAACAGGTGTTGAAGTAACTTTTGCAATAGATAATGCAGCACCACCTTTGGCATCAGCATCACTCTTTGTCAAAATAGAACCATCAAATTTCACATGTTCATGAAACTCACGAGCTTGATTTACAGTATCATTTCCAGCTAAAGAATCACCAACAAAAATAGTCATGTCAGGATTTACAACTTTAGTAATTTTTGCAATTTGTTCCATCAAATTTTTACTAGTTTGCATTCTACCTGCAGTATCAATAAGAACACAATCCGTTTTATGAGATTTAGCGTATAATACAGCATCTCGTGCTACGGCAGCTGGATCAGATTCATAATTTTGTGCAACCAATTTTAGATTTAGACGGTTTGTATGTTCTCGTAATTGTTCTATTGCACCAGCTCTAAAAGTATCAGCAGCTGCAATGACAACAGAATATTTCTTTTCTTGTAGTAATGATGCAAGTTTTGCTAAAGAAGTAGTTTTTCCAGTTCCATTGATTCCTACAAACACAATCAAAAATGGTTGTTCATTTTTCTTTTTTTCATCAATTTTTTCAAAGATATCAATATCACCAACACTATCAAACAGGCTTGAAATAATAGAAATCAGGTTATCTTTGACAAATTTTTCAATTTCATTTTTATCAACTTTAGAACCAATTAATTTTTCTTTTAAATCAGCTTTGATAGAATCAATTACTTCACCAGCTACATCAGATTCTAGTAGGGAAATTTCAAGTTCAAAAAGAATATCCTCAATATCTTTTTCATTTAGTTCTTTTTCTCCAAAACTTTTAGCAGCATTGGAAAACGCCTTACGGAGACTATCAAACATATTCTATCCCATTTTTGGTGGCATTTGAGATTGCATTAATTGATTAATTTGTGCTTTACCTTGTTCTAATCTATTTGCAGCATCTTGTTTTTTAGCTGCTGTATCTTGTAAAGCAATTTCAATTTCTTTGATTCTAGCTTCAAAATAATTTATTGCAGAAGGAAAATCTTTTTCAACAGCAACACCTGCACCAATATTTACAACAAGTTTGTTATTTGAAGAAATTTTGGTTGGAACATAAGCCCCCATTCCAAGAGGAACCAAAGTATCAGAATCAGGTTGAGAATCAAGTGATTTAATGGATTCAATTGCAGCAGTAGCTTCTCTTAAAATGCTAACAAAAGTTCCTTCTCTTTGAGATAAGTCAGAAAAGTATGTTTCTAGCATTTGCATCTGTTGCATTAATTGTTCAGCCTGTTGTTCACTCATGTACACAAATCATGCTCAGATGGTTATAAATTCATTCATGAAGTAAAGAAATTAAAAAATAAATAAAAAATAAAGAACTAGCTTTATTGTATTGCTTTAGAGAATCTATCTTCTACTTCATCCCAGTTGACTACATTCCACCATGCTTCAATGTAAACTGGTCTTTTGTTTTGATAGTTTAGATAGTATGCATGTTCCCAAACATCACAACCCAATAATGGAACCAATCCTTCTGTTCTTGGACTAGTTTGATTTGGCATTGATTTGTATTCAACTTTAGATGTTGAAGGATTGTATACTAACCATCCCCAACCACTGCCTTGAATAACTGCAGTAGTAGATGAGAATTTCTCTTTAAAGTCAGCAAAACTTCCAAAGGATGCATTGATTGCATCAGCAACTGCTCCTCCAGGTTCGCCTCCTCCATTTTGTTTCATGCTATTCCAAAATAACCTGTGGTTATCATAACCACCACCATTGAAATTAATTGCGCCTCGTTTGTCTTCTGGAACTGAATTAATATCAGATAAGATATCTAAGATATCTTTTTCTTGAATTTCAGCTGGACATGTTTCAAGTGCTGCATTTAATTTGTCAGTATATGTTTGATGATGTTTTGTGTGATGAATCTCCATTGTTTTTGCATCAATGTGAGGTTCTAATGCATCATAAGCATATGGCATTTCAGGAAGTGTGTATTTTCCCATGATTGAATTAATTTTTTATTCAATTTATTGTTTTAGTAAACAATTCATTTTTACTTGTTAAAAAACTAAAAAAAACATGAGATCATCAATAATTTTCTCCATAACATTTGTTATTTTATCAAGTATACTCATATCACAAATTTTCCAATCTGAAAATGAAATTAGAACATACATTGAAAATAGTGTACCATATGTTGGAACAGAAATTCCAAGAACTGAAGGATTAGATGGTTCTGGAATTAGAGTTGCAGTAATTGATACTGGTGTAGATTTCAATCATCCAGACTTATTGGGATGGGGTCCTGATGGCAAAGTAATTGGAGGATATAATTTCATTCAAACAAACCAATTACCTATGGATAAAAATGGACATGGAACTAAGGTTGCTGGAATTATAGCAGCAGATGGAAGTACTTTAGGTATTGCACCAAAAGCAAAAATCTTAGCCTATAAAGTATCTGAAGATGGGGAAGGAGTATCATCAGAATTAATCTCAAGTGCAATTGAAAAAGCAATTGAAGATGAAGCAGATATCATAAACATTAGTTTAGGAGTAAATAAAACAAATTCAAAAATTGATAGTGCAGTAGATTATGCATTAGAAAAAGGAATTTTTGTAGTTACAGCTGCTGGAAATGATGGTCCAGAATTAAAAACAATTGGCAGTCCAGGAAGAAATTTTGAATCTTTGACAGTAGGTGCAACATATAACAACATGACATCCAGTTTGATTGCTACATTAGAAATAGATGAGAAAGAATATACTGCAATTCCAATGGTAGGTGCTCCAAAAACAAATGAACCAATTACAGGAAAAGTAATTTTTGGAGGTTTTGGAAAAATTAGTGATTTAGAAAATTTAGATGTAAAAGATGCAATTTTAATTGTTGAAAGAGGAAGTGATGTTGAAGGAGAATTATTATTTTTCTCAATTAAAGAAAAAAATTCTGCTGATGCAGGTGCAAAAGCACTAATTGTATACAATAATGAACCAGGAATTTTTTTGGGAGAATTAATTCATGAATTTTCAGGGCCTGAATACAGTCCACAAATTCCAGTAGTTTCAGTTGACAGAGAAGAAGGATTAGAAATTGTTGAAAAATTAGAAAATGAAAGTGATGGAATTTTGCATTTATTTTATAATCCAGATTTTATTGCACATTTAGTTCAAGAGGACCAGTTTCACCATTTTACATGAAACCAGACATGGTAGCACCAGGAGCATATATCAACACCACAAATATTGGTGCTAGTTACAACTTTACCAGTGGAACCAGTTTTGCAGCACCTCATGTAAGTGGTGCAGCAGCATTATTACTACAAAATAACCCAGAATTAGAAAATCATGAACTCAAATCATTATTGACAACTACAGTGAAACCTGTAACTAATGCCTATGGAAAAGAATTTTCCATTCATGAATCAGGTTCAGGAAGACTAGACATTGAAAGTGCGTATAATGCAAAATTGATAATTAGTCCAACAAATTTTGTTATTAACTTTTCATCAGATGAAAAAATAATTCAAAAAGAATTACAAATTAAATTATTAGAAAAAGAAATAGGAAAAATTGATGTAAAATTTGAAGGACCAGAATTTATCAAATTTGAAAATCAAATCAAAGAAAATAATCTACAAACAGAATTTACAATTTCTGGAGAAAAGTTTGGTCAATATGAAGGAAAAATTTTCATCATCCATGAAAAAATAGAATATACAATTCCAATCATCATTCATTATACAGAAGGTTCAATTTCCGCATTTGAAGAAAATGAAAAATTATTTTTTGAAATAAATCATCCAGATAAATGGAGTTTTACAAAAATAACAGTTACAAATAGTAAAAATGGAAATACTGAAACACTTACTGCAACACCAGAAAAAAACCCATCAATGAAAGTCTATGAAAATGGTCAATATTGGATAGAGGCAAAAATTATTTCAAATGGAAATACAACAGATGCATTTGATTTAATTAAAATAAATACAATTTCAGAAAAATCAGAAGTAATAGAATTAAGAAATATTCCAGAAAAACAAATCATAATAATTATTTCAATTATTGTTATTGTTGGAATTGTAGGGTTGTTGATTAAAAGATAATTTAAGCAACATATTTTGGGCCAGCAGCAATAATATCTTCTGAAACATTTTCAAATTTCTTAAAGTTTTCAACAAACATTTGGGCCAATTTTTTTGCTGAAAGATCATAGGAGTCTTTGTCTACCCAAGTATGTTTAGGATCTAATATTTCAGATGGTACTCCTTCAACTTCTGTTGGGATATCAAGATTGAGTAAATCGTCATGACGATATTTTACAATATCAAGTGCACCAGAAATTGCTGCAGTAACCATTGCACGACTATATTTGATCTTAATTCTTTTGCCAACACCATATGGTCCACCAGACCATCCAGTATTAACAAGATAAACAACTGTATTATGCTGATTAATTTTTTCACCTAAAAGTTTGGCATAAATTGATGCAGGTCTAGGCATGAATGGAGCACCAAAACACTGTGAAAAGACAGATTTTGGTTCTTTAATTCCTCGTTCTGTGCCTGCCAATTTACTAGTATAACCAGACATGAAATGATACATTGCTCCTTCTTTTGTTAATCTAGATACAGGAGGTAAGACACCTAAAGCATCAGCAGTCAAAAATACAATAACACGAGGATTTCCTCCAACACTTGGAATTACTGCACCAGGGATGAAATCTAAAGGATAACCAACACGAGTATTTTCAGTTAAAGAATTATCATCATAATCAGGTACATTGTCATTTAAGACAACATTTTCTAAAAGTGCACCAGGCTTAATTGCATTCCAAATTTCTGGTTCTGCTTCTTGACTAAGATTGATACATTTTGCATAGCAACCTCCTTCAAAATTAAAAGTACCATTATCAGACCAACCATGTTCATCATCACCAATCAATTTTCGATTTGGATCTGCAGATAGAGTTGTTTTTCCAGTTCCAGATAAACCAAAGAATAGTGCAGTATCACCATTTTCACCAATATTTGCAGAACAGTGCATTGGGAAAATATTTCTGTCTGGCAATAAGAAATTCATAACACCAAACATTGATTTTTTCATTTCACCTGCATACTCAGTTCCACCAATCAAAACAATTTTTCTTGTTAAATCAATTAAAATGAAAACATCAGTACGTGTTCCATCAATTTCAGGATCAGCCAAGAAATCATTAATACATAAAATTGTAAATTCAGGATTGTGTTTTTCTAATTCTTCATCTGTTGGTCGAATAAACAAATTGCTAGAAAACATACTTTGCCAAACATGATCATTGATTACTCTAATTGGTAAACGAGTTTCCGGGTCAGCACCAACAAAGCCATCAAAAACAAAAAGTTCTTTGTTATCAACAAACTGTTTCATCTTTTCAAAAAGTTTTTCAAATTTACCACTTGGGAATTGGTGATTAATTTTTCCCCAATCAATTGTATCATGTGTTTTATCATCATATACAATGAATCTATCATCAGGGGATCTACCAGTATATTTTCCAGTATTTACAGAAAGAGAACCAGTTGAATTAACAACACCTTCTTTTCTATCTACAGAAATTGCTACCATTTCATCAGTAGGCAAATTCCTATGAACTTTAGATGGATTAATACCAAAATCATTCAATTGGGACAAAAACTTCTCAGTTGCAGATCTTCCAAGTAGTTCTGTCATGAGTCTGATCTCCAAATTGGGGTTTTTTGAGCATAATTGAGGGTCATTTAATATTTAGATCCGCCTAGATTTTCCTTATTATCTCTTTACCATGAGGAATTTTTAGGGTCGAGGAACGTATTTATTCCAAAATTCAAGACTTAGTTCCATGCCAATCAATAAGGATAAGATCGAGAAGAGACAGGAAGTAAAACAAAACAAACCTGATTTTGTAAGACCAGAAAGTTGGCGATATGTTAGACTTCAAACTAATTGGAGAAAACCAAAAGGAATAGACCATCACCAAAGAAAACAAAAGAGTAGAGGTCGTCCAGGTTTAGTCAAAGTTGGATATGGTGGACCTAAAGATGCAAGAGGATTACACCCATCAGGATTTACAGATAATCTAGTTTACAATATTTCAGATTTAGAAAAATTGGACCCAAAGAAAGACGGAGTAAGACTAGGACATGGTGTTGGAACTAAAAAGAGAAAAGAAATTGTTGTTAAAGCTGTAGAAAACAAATTTAAAATATTTAATGCAAGAGTGAGTGTAATTGCCAATAAATCTTAAAGCTAAAAAACGACTTGCATCCAGAGTTACTGGAGTAGGAATTCACAGAATTAGATTTGATACTGATCACTTAGATGACATTGCAGATGCAATTACTAGACAAAACATTAGAAGTTTAATCACTGCAAATACAATTCAAATCAAACCATTTACTGGAACATCCAGAGGTAGAGCACAAACCAAATTAGATCAAAGAAACAAAAGAGGAACAAATCAAGGTTCTAAACAAGGTAGAAAAGGTGCAAGAGTCGGTAAAAAAGAAGTTTATGTTGCAAAAGTTCGTTCACTTAGAAGATTATTAAAAATAGCAAAAGATAGAAAGGATTTAACAAATCCAGAATTTTGGACATTATACAAAAAAGTTGGTGGAAATACTGTCAGAAATAAGGCTCACTTGAGAACCCTTATGGAAGAAATCAAAACCAAAAGAAAAGATTAGAATCTAAATAATTTTTTTTCAAAACTTGCAATTTTACCATTTGTGATTTCTATTCCTTCATCACTAAGCATTTTAGTTTTGATATTTTCACCATATGCATAACCGCCAATTTTTCCAGTAGACATTACCACGCGATGACATGGAACAATTACTGGATAAGGATTATTATTCATAATTTTTCCAATTACTCTTTGACCATTTTTTAATCCAACAGCTTTTGCTAATTCACCATAAGTAGTAATTTGACCTTTTGGAACATCAAGTAACTTTTTGTAAACTCTTTGTTCAAGATTCATAATTTTATTATCTCAAGTGTAGTTGAATTAAGAAGTTCAAGAATTTTTTGTTTATTTGTTCCCAATCCACGCCAATCTAAAAGAGCATA
>REGF01000019.1 GCA_003702465.1 Candidatus Nitrosomarinus sp.
CCAGCTGCTAATGCTTTTGTTGCATCACCAGAAGTTCTTGTTCCACCATCAGAAATAATTGGAATACCATAATCACGACCTATTTTTGCACAATCCATAACTGCAGTTAATTGAGGAACTCCTGAACCAGTAATTACTCTAGTAATACAAATGGAACCTGAACCAACTCCAACTTTTACAGCGTCAACTCCAGCTTTAATCAAGTCTTCAGCCCCTTGAGCTGTTGCAATATTTCCTGCAATTAATTCACAATCAGGAAATGCTTTTTTGATATGTTTTACAGTGCTAATTGCATTTTCACTATGTCCATGAGCAATATCTACAACTAGGGTATCAGCTCCTGCTTCTAAAAGTGATTCACTGCGTTCTAAAAAGTCACCTTTTACTCCAACTGCAGCTCCAACAAGAGGTCTACCTTTACCATCTTTTGATGCATTTGGATAATCAGCATTATTTGTAATGTCTTTACTTGTAATCAATCCTTTAACTAATCCAGATTCATCTACAAGAGGTAATTTTTCAATTCTATGTTTGTGTAAAAGTTCTTTTGCATCATCAATAGATACACCAGATCTTGCCGTTACAACATCCTTAGTCATTACATCTTGAATAAGTTTTTTAGAATTTGCAAAAAGTAAATCTCTTTCAGTTACAATTCCAATTAATTTTGAGTTATTATCAACAACCAATAATCCAGAAATATCTTTATTTTCAGCATAATCTAATGCATCTTCAATTGTTTTATCTTGAGTAATTGTATAGGGATTTTCAATGATTACACTTCCAGATCGTTTGACTTTAAGAACTTCATTAGCTTGCTCTTCAATTGTTAAAAATCGATGAATTATTCCAATTCCACCTGCACGAGCAACAGCTACAGCCATAGATGATTCTGTAACTGTATCCATATTTGCACTGACAAAAGGAATGTTAAGAGAGATATTTCGAGATAATTGGGTTTTTAGATCCGTTTGAGTTCTACTAGTAATATCTGAATATTTGGGTACGAGAAGAACGTCGTCAAATGTTAATCCTTCTTTAAATTCCAATGAAACCTTGTTTCAAAAGTTAAAAATTGATTATAAGCCTTTGCGTTATTTTGATAATTTTGTAGCTATTGTTATTGCATCTAGAGTAGCCCCAACATTATGAGTACGTATTATATCAGCTCCATTTAAAACAGATATTGCTTCTGCAGTAATAGATCCAAACAATCGATCAGAAGGATTTTCTTTTTGTAAAAGATTTCCAATTAGAGATTTATTGGAAACTGAGATCAAAATAGGATATTTCATTTTCAAAGAATTAAGATTTTTAATTATTGATAGATCTCGTTCAACCCAATCAGTTTTAATTTTTGTAAAAAATTTCCCTTTTCCTGCTTTTCTAAAAAATCCAATTGCAGGATCCAATACAATTTTTTTATCTGAAACGTGACAATCTCTTGCAATTTTTAAGCTATTTTTAAGAAGTTTTTTTGTTGAATTAATTGGATTTCCCAAAATTGGTTTTGAATCATATGCACATAAAATTAAGGAAGGATGAAATTTAGAAATTACATCTTTCATGTTTTTATCATATTTTAATCCTGAAATATCATTAATAATTTCAACATCATTTTTTAATGCCATTTCAGCTACACTAGATCTGCAAGTATCAACAGATATGGGAAGATTAGTATGATTTTGAATAATTTTGATTGCATCAAGAACTCTTTTGGATTCTATTTTTTCAGAAACAATCGTTGACAGATAAGGTGCGGTAGACATTCCTCCTACATCAATAAAATCTGCACCATCATTTTCCATTTGAATTACAGCATTTTTGATTTTTGTACGAGTTGTGTTTACTGATTTTTTGTAAAATGATTCAGGACTAGTGTTCAATATACCCATGATTCTAACTGGATTTCGTCCTCCAACAGAAATATTTGCAATTTTTGTCATATAGTTTATCAAAACCTCATACAATTTGAGTTATATGATGATTTTAGGTTGGAAACGAAGATATCAGTCAATTTTAAAAGAACTGAGTTATTCTGAAAAAAAGGATAAGGAATCAGCCGTAATTCTAGACTCTATTTTAAAAAAAAATAGCAATTATCAAAAAATTACAAAATTAATTCAAGGAAAAACAGTTTTTGTAATAGGTTCAGGACCATCTTTATCATTTGCAATACCAAAATTAAAAAAATTTAAAAAATCTATCAAGATTGCAGCTGATAGCTCATTAAAACCACTTTTAGAAAATGGGATAGTTCCAGACATTATTGTAACAGATTTAGATGGTGATGAAGATGCAATTAAAAAATTATCTAAAAAAAAATCAATATTTGTTATACATGCACATGGAGATAATATTAAAAAATTACAAATGGTAAAAGAAATTAAAAATTGTATTGGAACAACTCAAACAACACCTTTCAATAAAATTCAAAATTTTGGAGGATTTACAGATGGAGATAGAGGAGTGTTTTTAGCAAGTCATTTTGAAGCAAAAAAAATTATTCTTTTTGGAATGGATTTTGGAAAACAGATTGGAAAATTTTCTAATACTAAAAAATCGGATAGAGATACAAAATTAAAGAAATTAAAAATAGGTGAAGAACTTTTAATTTGGTTATCAACGATCACAAAATCAGAATTATTTACTACATCAAGATCAATTGAGGGGTTTAAAAAAATATCATATAAAGAACTGGATATCATAATTACCTAGAATGCATTTATACCCATTATTGATTAATTAAATTATGAAATTTTCTGAAGAGCAAGTAAAAGAGATTGTTGCTCTAAGAGAAAATCTGATGAAACAAGTTGACAAACATCAGGAAGGAATAGAAATGTTGGAAAAAAATATCACGGTATTAGATGGATTTCTAAAAGATTCTAGTTTTGTTAAAGCGTCTAAATTAGATACAAAAATTGAGCCTAAAAAAGAGGAAGAAATTTCAAAACCAGTTCAAAATTCAATTCCAATTAAAAGAGGAAATGATGGAAAAATCATTGCTAATGCATATGTAACACCAGAACAAGTTTCAATAATTTTAGATGAACAAATTTTGATTAATGCAGATACACCACCTTTCAAATCATTCTTTTTAGATAGAATCATTGGAGAAATGAAGAAAAAAGATTTTGTTGAAGCAGAAAATGGAAAAATCCAAAAAGAATCAATTATTGATTATATAATTAATAAGAATGGAAGTGACATTAGAGAAATTATTATTAAAAATTATAGAGAAAAACAAAGAGTGACAGAATTAATCAATACAGCAGGATGGTCATTAACTAGAATGTTGGAGAATATTAGTAAGTGATATCATGGATAAAATTTTAGTTTTAGATTTTGGTTCACAGTATAGTCATTTAATTTGTAGAAGAATTAGAGAATTTTCAGTTTATGCAGAATTAGTGCCATTTGATATCAGCTATGAAGAAATACAAAAACACAATCCAAAAGGAATAATTTTTTCAGGAGGACCATCAAGCGTTTATAGTTCTGATGCTCCAGTACCAGAAAATAAAATTTTTGAAATGGATTTACCACTTTTAGGAATTTGTTATGGTCATCAATTAATTGTAGATAAGTTTGGAGGTAAAGTAAAAAGAGCCAATAAAGAATATGGTTCATCACTTTTAACAATAGATAACGATAGTGATTTGTTAAATGGAATAGGTGAATCTGTTCGTGCTTGGATGAGTCATGGTGATGAAGCTGAGGAAATTCCATCTGGATTTAAAATAATTGGTCACACAGAAGGAGCTAAAGCTGCAGCAATTGCATCAGATGAAAAATCAGTTTATGGAATTCAATTTCATCCAGAAGTAGTTCATACAGAACAAGGGACTGAAATTCTCAAAAATTTTGTTCTAAAAGTTTGTGAGGCTAAACAAGAATGGACTATGGAAGGTTTTATTGATTCAGCAGTAGAAAAAATTTCAAAAATTGATGGAAACGTATTATGTGGAGTTAGTGGAGGAATAGATTCTACAGTTGTAGCATTACTAATTCACAAAGCCATTGGAAATAGACTCAAGTGTGTTTTTGTTGATAATGGTTTGTTGAGATTAAACGAAGAAAAAGAAGTAGAGGAAATGTTCAAGGATAATTTTAAAGTAAATTTCACATCAGTGGATGCAGGAAAACAATTTCTTGAAAAATTAAAAGGAGTAGAAGATCCAGAATTAAAAAGAAAAATTGTAGGTGAAGAATTTATTCAAGTTTTTACAAATTTTGCTGAAAAAGAAGGCCCATTCAAATGGTTAGCCCAAGGAACTTTGTATCCAGATGTAATTGAAAGTGGTGTTTCTAAAGGTCCAGCAGATGTAATAAAATCTCATCACAATGTTGGAGGACTGCCAGATTGGTTAGATTTAGAAATATTGGAACCGTTAAGAGAACTTTACAAAGATGAAGTAAGACAAATTGCTAAAATTTTAGGTGTCCCTGAGAAACTTTTCATGAGACACCCATTTCCAGGTCCAGGGTTATCAGTTCGAATTATTGGAGAAATTACTGAAGCAAAATTACAGATTTCAAAGATTGCAAGTAAAATTGTTGAAGAAGAGTTAATGGAATCTGGACATTATACAAAAGTTTGGCAGGCATATGCAGCAGTGGGAGACGATAAAGCAGTAGGAGTTGTTGGAGATGAGAGAAAATATGGAAACATAGTTATGATTAGAGTTGTAGATTCAATTGACGCAATGACTGCTGACTGGACAAGACTGCCACATGGAGTATTAGAAAAAATGAGTAATAGAATAACTAACGAAATTGAGGATGTAACATGGGTAACATATACAATTTCAAGCAAACCACCAGCAACAATTGAGCCACAATAAGTGATGTATGATGAATTACGAAAAGATGTGCGATGAAATTTTAGATTTGAATCAAAATATCAGATATGCAGCAGTTTATGATTATGGAGAATTACATGACAAAGTACGACCAGGTGTTAAATCTCACTTATCAAGAGAAGAAACTGAAACCTCATTATCACAAGCAATTTACCGCTGGTCAACAAGAAAGAAAACAGCTGATAAAATAGGAACACCAATTTTTGCATTAGCAAAATACGAAAAAATTTACAGAATAACAATACCAATTGGAGGAGCTGGACTAATTTTGATAACCACAGAATTAGATGTAGACGTTAATCAAATTGTAGACAAAGTTCTTGAAATTAGGGATGTACACAGTAATAATTAGTGATAAAAATGGACTTTCATGTTTTTGACACATATGTAAAAGCAAATGATGGACATACAATGCATTTTGATGTAATTACAGATAAAAAAAATAATGAAGAGGCAATTTCATTTGCAAAAGAATGGCTAAGATCTATTAATGAAAATGATGCAATAGTAACTAGTGAAGAATGTAAATTTTGTCATTCAGAATCAGTACCAGAAGATGTAGAAATCGAAATAATGACAAACGGTTATTTCATTGCAAAAATGGAAGGTTGTCCAGAATAATTAATCTAAAAGAGCAGCTCCAAATACTCCTGAAGAATCACCAAGTTTATTTTTCAAAATAGGAGTATCAACAACATCTGAAAATACTTTTTCATATACAGAATTTTTTCCCTCGCTATACAGAAAATCAATATTTGACAAACCTCCACCAAGAATTATTGCATCAGGATCTAAGATATCAATTACATTTGCAAGACCATAACCAAAATTTTTCAAAAATTCATCTTTCCAGGATTTACCAATTTCAGAATCTAAATTATTAATAATTTCAGGCATCGATTGAGTTAATCCAGTTAATTGATTCCAACGTTTTTCTAAAGAAGGCCCACTAAGATACGTCTCCACACAACCAGATTTACCACAATAACAGGAATTACCATTTTGATGTAAAGTATGATGACCCCATTCACCTGCAATATTGGTTCGTCCACAATGAAGAGAATTACGATATACAATACCACCACCTACACCAGTACCCAAAATCACACCAAAAACAAAATCAAATTCAATTCCAGCACCCATTTTGGATTCAGATAAGGCAAAACAATTTGCATCATTTTCAAGAGAAATATTTTTTTTTAATTTCTTTTCAAGATCTTTTTTGAAAGATTTACCAATCAAACATTGAGTGTTACTATTTTTGATTAGACCAGTAGTTTTAGAAATTGCACCAGGACAACAAACTCCTAAAGAAAAATCTGATATATTTTCAGAAACATCATTTACTAAAGTAACAATATTTTGTAAAATTTTTTCATAATCATCTTGAGGTGTAGGAATTCTTTTTCTTTGTAAAATATTTAGAGATTCATCTAAAACAATAATTTCAGTTTTAGTACCACCTAAATCTATACCAATTTTGTGCAACAATAATTTATGATAATTAGTAGGATTAAGTTTTAACTAAATTTATCCCATTGGAGGCATACCGCCACCGCCACCGCCTGGACCACCAGATACAGCGATTACATCATCAATTCTAAGTATCATACATGCTGCTTCAGTAGCAGATTTGATTATTTGTTCTTTAACTGCAATTGGTTCTACTACATTGATTGCCATCATGTCAGCAATCTTAGTATTTTTTGCATCAATACCTGTCCATTTTTGGCCTTGACTTTGTTTTGATCTTAAAGTAGCCATAGTGTCAATTGGGTCCATTCCTGCATTTTCAGAAATGGTTAATGGTATTACTTCTAATGCTTCAGCGTATTTCTTAATTGCAAGTTGTTCTCTTCCATCAAAATTATCAGCCCAATCTTTGAGTTGTGCTGCTGCAAATGATTCTGGAGCTCCTCCACCAGCAACAATCTCTGGTTTTTCAATTACATCTTTTACTACCATTAAAGAGTCATGAATTGAACGGTCAACTTCATCTATTACTCTTTGAGTTCCTCCACGAATTAACAGTGTAACAGATTGTGGATGTTTACATCCTTCAATGAATACCCATTTATCAGATTCAACTTTCTTTTGGTGAGCCAAATCTGCTGAGCCAAGATCTTTTTCAGTTAAATCATCTAAGTTGCTAATTACACGTCCATCAGTAGCTTTTGAAAGTTTAATCATGTCACTTTCTTTAACTCGTCTAACAGCCATTATACCATGTTTTGCTAGGTAATGTTGTGCAATATCATCAATTCCTTTTTGACATATCAAAACATTTGCTCCAACATCATGTAATTTGTCAACCATAGTTTTGAGCATTCTGTTTTCTTCTTCTAAGAACATTTGCATTTGAGTAGGATCAGTAATTCTAATTTCTGCACTCATCTCAGTTTTTTCAATTTCTAATGCTGAATTAATCAATGCGATACTTGCTTTATCAATTCTAGTAGGCATTCCACTGTGAACAATTTCTTTATCTAAAACAATTCCTTTTACGATTTGTGTATCATCAATTGAACCACCTGGTTTCTTTTCAACTTTAATATTTTCAAGATCAACAAAATATTGATCTCCTTTTTTAGTTGCAACATTAAGAATTGCATCTACAACAATTTTTGATAATTTACTACTATCTTCAGAAATTAATTTTGATTGCATACTTGTTGAAGCAATTTTTAGTAATGATGCTTTATCATCAGGTTCTATCTTTTTGGATAATTGTGAATAAATTTCAAGAGCTTTTTCTGATGCAGCTTGAAAACCTTCAATGATTGTTGAGGAATGAACATCTTTTTTCAAAAGATCTTCTGCTCTTGCTAATAATGCACCACCAAATACTACTGAAGAAGTTGTTCCATCACCTACTTCATTATCAACTGTTTTAGAAATTTCAACAATCATTTTAGCTGCTGGATGTTGAACATCAATTTCTTTTAGAATGGTTGCACCATCATTTGTAATTGTAACGTCACCTAAGGAATCAACTAACATTTTATCTAGACCACGAGGTCCAAGACTACTTTTAACTAATTCTGCAACTAATTTTGCTGCAGCTATATTGTTTTGCTGTGCATCTTTACCTTTTTGTTGTAATGCACTTTCTTTTAGAACTAATACAGGTCCGTTTGGTCCTTGTTGAATTGATGCCATTTAGTTTCATTTTCGATTCCCAAAATCCCCCTTTTTAACATTGCCTAAATGATAGGCGATATGTAAGATCGTTTTTTAACATCAACAATTCCACCTGCAAGAATTCTAACAGAAGGCAGTGCTAAAAATGGCAAGAATAAAGGGATCAAATGTGGTCTTGTAAACTTACAACCCAAATCCACTATTGAGTTATTGATCTGTTCAAAATTTGATGAAACAGTCTCAAAAGAGTCTGTTGAAACAATTCCTCCAAATTGTAAAGGTAATGAGGCAATAATTTTTCCAGACTTTACAACAACTATTCCACCTTGATTTTTAATTAAATGATTTGATGCGATTGCCATATCAGAATCATTTGAACCAAGTACAATCAAATCGTTTTCGTGAAAACTCCAAGTTGAAGCAAAAGCACCTATTTCAGCACCAAAATTTTCAAGAAATCCTATCGAATGTTGATTTGTTCCATGGATTCTGTCAAATGCAGCAATTTTCCAAATGTCTTTGTCTGTTGATGCAGAAACATAACCATCCTTAGAATTAAGTTCAGATTCACCTAATTTGGTAATGATTTCATTTAGCATGTAAATTGTGTTTACTCCAACATTTTCTTTCTTAGATTTTATCAGAAAATCATTTTTTGAGAATTTTTTTAATTTAACAGTTTTTTTAATCCATGGAGAAATTACATTTCTTCTTATCCGAGATACAAAAGAGCCATTTGAAACAACTAATTTTCCTCCAACAAAAACATGTCTTGGTTTGAATGATTTTAGATTATCAAAAACCAAAATATCAGCTAATTTTCCTGGTGCTATTCCTCCAAGATCTTTTCCCATATTATAATAATCAAAATTATTTTTTGATGCCATTGTAACTGCATCTATAGGATCCAAACCAAGTTTGATAGATTCTCTAATACAGTAATCAATATGACCAAATTTAGAAAGATCTAACGGATCTAGACCATCAGAACAAAACATCAATCGGTTTCTATAGGTTCCATGTGATAAAACATGTGGAATGATTTCTTTTAGATCACGACGAATTGAACCTTCTCTAATCATTACCCACATTCCTAATCGTAATCTTTCTAAGACTTGTTCAAAATTAATTGGCTCATGACAAGAAAGAATTCCAGATGAAATATACGCATTGAGTTTTTTTCCACTTGCACCTGCAGTATGTCCATTAATTATACAATCATGTTCCAACATTGTTGAAAGTGATTTCATTGTTTTTGTTTCACGTGATGTTACTTTAGTCCATGAAAAAACTTCACCCATCCCAAGTACATGTGGATGTTTTATTGCAGTTTTTTCTTGTGATTGAGTTAATGATTTACTATTACTAAATTTTGCATCAACAGGAAGTCCTCCTGGAACTGTTTGGAATATTCTAATAGGTAAATTTTCACCTAGTTTAAGAAATTCTTGAAAACCTTTGTTGCCAGCTACACTTACAATATCAATGGGATCTGAAAATAGAGACGTTACACCACAAAGTACTGCTTGTTTTGCAAATTCAGAAGGTAACACAAATTGATCAATGTGTACGTGAGGATCTGCAAATCCAGGACTGACAAATTTATTTTTAATATCAATTACCTCAGTTTTTGGACCTATAGTATGAGTTGCGTCTGGACCTACAAAGGCAATACGATCATTGATTATAGCGATCTGAATGTTTGGTATTATTTCTCTTGTATATACAGAAAGTAGATTACAATTAGTTAAGACCAGATTTGCTTTCTTCTCACCCATGGCTACAGAATTTAGAGAGTTTATTGACATAGACAGGCTTGAACTCATAATATTGGATAAAATTTATGGCTATTATAGGTTCAATGCTTAAATTACGGGTGAAGAGGTTTTGTTGATATGAACATTCCAAAGGTGATCAGAAAGTATTGTGCAAAATGTAAAACACATACTGATCAAAAGGTCTCCATTTACAAGGCTGGAAAAAGACGCGGTTCTGCTAGAGGTGAACGTCGTCACGCTGAACGTAAACAAGGTTATGGTGGACAAAAATTCCCAAAACTTGCAAAACCAGCTAAAGTTACTAAAAAAGTTACTCCTATTATGACATGTACTGTTTGTAAAAAGAAATACAATAAAACAGGGGTAAGAATTAAGAAATTTGAGTTGGTGGCAGCATGAAGAAAGATCATATTGGAGTTCCAAAACCATCAAGTAAATTTCAAAAGGTTAATTGTGAAGAATGTGGTGAATTACAAATAGTATATTCACATGCTTCAACAAATATTGCATGCAACTCATGTGGCAATACAATTTCAGAACCAACTGGTTCTAAAGCAAAAATTAACGGTAAAGTATCAGGTAGTGCCGAGTAATTCGTAATCTTCTTTTGTATTTAGATTCAATGCAATTCTTTTATCATCTATAATGATATAGTGTTCATCTAAATTTTCAGATGAATTAATTTTATTTGCATTAATTAAAGAAATTCCAGTGTAATTACATTTTTGATTATCATAATTAACAAAATAATCAGATTGCAATCCAAGAGAATTTAAAAATTTGTTAGTTACTAAAATACTGGTCCAAGTTTTTTCCGAATCATAACAGCTAACAATTTTTTTTATAATTTCATCATCTAAAAGAGGTAAATCACCTGAAGTTACTAAAACAGAATCATTTATTGATTGAAGTACTAATGTTAAATCTTCTACATATCCAATTCCATCAGTATTAAAAATGTCAATATTATTTTCTTGTAATAATTTTTTTGTTAGCGGAGAATTTGGACTTGTTAAAGCTAAAATTTTTGAAAAACAATTTGATTCTTTTAAAGAATCAACTGCATGAAGAATAACAGGTTTTTTGTATTTGAGTAATAATTTTTCATTATCTAAATTCATTCTAGTACCCTTACCACCAGCCATTATCAAACCAATCATAATGATACAAACACCATCAATGATGCTAAACGAGTTAATTCATTCGTAGATCCAATAACATCTCCAGTAATTCCACCAAAACTACGCGTAGATATTCCTAAGATTACAAGTGTCACAATAAAGGTCACTCCAAGCATTACAAGGCCAGTAGTTTCACCAAGTAAAACAACAGGAATAATCATTATTGCAAATGCTAGCATTAATTTTCTTTTATCCTTCATAATTTGTACAAAAGATGAATTTGATCCTACTGAAGCAGAATTTCCCAAACTTGCCATTAAAACCATAGAGAATTTTGCTAAAATTTCACTAATCAAAATTGCCTTAAACAAATCAAATCCAGTAGTAAGTGAAATTGTTACAACTAATCCAATCAGATACAAAACAATTGCAACAACTCCAGCTGAACCAGTAGATAGATCCTTCATAGCATTGAGTTTTTTTTCTTTACTTCCTTTTACCATTAAACCGTCAGCAAAATCAGCTAAACCATCTGCATGATGAATTCCTGTTAAAATTGCAATTGAGGTTACTACAAGAAAACTAACAAGCATTGGATCCAAAAGAAAAGATAATCCAAAACCAAACCCACCAACTAAAACACCAATTATAATTCCCACAACAGGAAAAAGATACATGTATTTTGCAGTTTCATTTAATGTTGAATTTGACGATGGTAAAATTGTTAAAAAAGAAAAAACTGAACCAATTTGTTTAAACATGAATCCACCATCCAAGTATAGATAAGATAGAAATTATTGGAATAGTTATGATTCCAAAGAAAAGAATTGAAGTTAATTTCATAATTTTAATTGCAGATACAACATGATGTTTTGTAAGAATAATTTCCCCATCACCTAATTTGTAATGATCAATTTTTTCAAATTTTGTTTCTAAAGCACCAGCTAATGCTGCCATTGGATATCCTGCATTAGGACTTTCCGTTTTTTTACCATCTCTAATCATTACTTTGTAAGAATTTTTCCAATTATTTTGTAAAATAGCTGCTGAAAGAACCATCATTAGTCCTGTCAGGCGAGATGGAATATAATTTAAGATTGTATCAGATGTTGCAGTGAACCATCCCAAATTTTTAAAAAGTTCATTTTTGTATCCAACCATTGAATCAGCTGTATTGATTACCCTATAGATGAATGCACCAAATAATCCAAAAAATGCATAATAAAACATTGGTCCAGTGATTCCATCAACAGTATTTTCACTAATACTTTCTAGGACGCCTGAAAAAACATGATTTTTATCCAATTTTGTAGTATTTCGCTTTACAATCATCGATAAGTAATTTCTTGCCAAATCAAGATCATTACTCTCTAAAGAATCAAGTACACTCATTGCATGTTTTTCCATTCCACGAATTGCAATAGTTGTTTTAAGTAATAATGCTCCTACAACTATAGATAAAATTAATGAAATATAATCAATAGAGATTAAAGAGATTCCAAAATTTAGACCAGATAATAATAAAATAACTACACTAGAAATAGAAATTATCATTATTGTGCCACCAATTTTTTCAAGTATTGGATTTTGATTTTTTGTTATTGTAGTAAATTTTGCAATGAATGTTCCTATCCAAGCTGTTGGATGATAACGATTTTTTGGATCTCCAAAAATTAAATCAATTAAAATTGCAAAACCAATTACAGCAATAGATTCTAAAATCATTGTAACATTTTCTCAATTGATTTGATATCCATATTTGATTTAACAATTTTTGATAATTTGTTTAATTCATTATCAATTTTTTTTATATTTTTGTTATTCCAAACAAAATCTTTAGGATTAGAATTTAGAGAGTCCTCTTCAGGTAAATTTATTGAAATTAATGGAATTGTTCCAACAACAGGTACATTTGTAAGATTTTTTAATTTTTTAAATCCTGGTTTCAATACATCAATGTCACCACGGAATTTATTGAAAATAAATCCTTTAACTAATTTTTGATATTGTTTTTCAATTAAAGCCATTGTTCCAGCTAAACTAGCAAAAGAACCACCTTTATCGATGTCTGTAACCAACAAAACATTTGCATTTGCTTTTTTAGCAATTTTCATATTTGCAATATCATACTTTTGCAAATTAATTTCTGCAGGAGAACCTGCCCCTTCTATAATTACTAAATCAAAATTTTTTTGCAAAGTTTTCAATGATTTTGAGGCTAATTTCATGCCTTCAGAATTTACAAATTTTTCATAGTATTCTTTTGCATGCATTTTTTTAAATCGCTTGCCATTCAAGTAAACAACACTAGAATAATTTCCAACTGGTTTTAATAAAATAGGATTCAAATCCGATGTTATTTCACATCGTGCACCAAAAGCCTGAATTGCTTGAGCTCGGGAAATTTCAAAATCAGGCGTAATATATCCAAAATTAGACATATTTTGAGACTTGAAAGGAGCCACACTGTAACCTTTGTCGGAAAAAATTCTACATAAGGCAGCAACTAATGTTGTTTTTCCAGCACCTGAAGATGTTCCTTGAATCATTAAAGATTTCATTTAATACTCTCCAATGCAGATACTAATTTTACATTATCTCTATGTGATTTAACAGCAATTCGAAAATAATGTTCATTTAGTCCTCTAAAATTTTTACAATCACGAATCAAAATTTTATTTTTCAATAATTTTTTTTGTAAATATGTTGAATTGTATTTTGTTTTAATTAAAATAAAATTAGTTGAAGATGGAATACATTCAAATCCATCAATAGAAGAAATTAATTTATTCAAATATTTTAATTCTTTTTTAATAATAAATTTAGATTTTGTAATATGAGATTTATTTTTAATAACTTCGTTTGCTGCGTCTTGTGCTATTGAATTTACACTCCAAGGAATTTTAATTTTTTGTAAAATTTTAATTATTTCTTTTGAACCACATGCATAACCAATCCTAATTCCTGGTAATCCAAATGATTTAGTTAGTGATCTTAAAATGAAAAGATTATCATATTTTTTTACATAAGAGATTACTGATTCATCATAATCAGGCACTAATTCAATAAAACATTCATCTATGAAAACTAAAGTTTTTAATTTTTTTGCCTTGATAATTATTGCCAACAGTTCTTTTTTTGATAATAGTTCTCCAGTTGGATTATTAGGATTACAAAGAAAGATACATCCATTTTTGGGTATTTGTAAAATAAAAGAGTCTAAATCTTTTGAAAGATTAATTGATTTAAAATAAGATATTTTACAATCATTTAATTTTACTGCAGTTTCATATTCTTGAAATGTTGGAATATGAATTAACACTTTAGTTGTTTTAGATAAAAATGCATAACAAAAATTGTATAAAATTTCAATTGCACCATTTCCAACAATAATATTTGATTTTGGTAAATGAGTGTATTTTTCTAAGTTTAAAGTTACATTCTCAGAATTTGGATCAGGATAAAATCCAATTTTATCAAAATTTTTTTTAATAATAGACTTTACAGAACTAGGAATTCCTAAAGGTGTAATATTTGAGCTAAAATCAATAATTTTCTGATCGCTATTTTTTGAAGGAATTTTTCCTCCATGAATTACAGGAGAATGTCTACGAATAGATGATTTTGTATTAATTATCACAGTTCAAAATGGAGTTGGCTAATTTAGTATGTTTTGGTAATTCTATAAACGATTATTAATTGAAACAGATCTAAATTCTCATTATGGAGAAGAAAAAAGTTGCAATTATCGGTGTTACAGGTTCAGTAGGCCAGGAATTTGTACAATCATTAAATGATCACCCTTGGTTTGAGGTAACTCAAATTGCAGCTTCTGAACGCTCTGCAGGTAAAAATTATCTTGATGCTATCAGAAATGAAGGGGGCATTATCATGTGGGATGTTGGTGGTGAAATCCCAGAATATATCAAATCAATGACTGTTAAAAAGGTGGATGAACTTGATACGTCACAATTAGACTTAGTATTTTCAGCAGTTGAATCAAAGGCTGCAATAGATATTGAAACTAAAATGGCAGCAGAATTACCAGTAGTTTCAACTAGTTCTGCTTATAGATATGAAGATGATGTTCCAATTCTCATTCCAGGAATTAATGACGAACAAACTGAATTAATTGAAACTCAAAAGAAAAATCGTAACTGGAAAGGATTTGTAGCACCATTACCAAATTGTACAACTACAGGTTTAGCAATTACACTAAAACCATTACTAGAAAAATATGGCGCAAAAAAAGTGATGATGACTTCTATGCAAGCAATTTCAGGAGGAGGCAAATCTGGTGTTTCTGCAATGGGAATCACAGATAATATTTTACCATACATTCCAAAAGAAGAAGGAAAAGTTAGATTAGAAACAAGAAAAATTTTAGGAAAACTAGTTGATGGCAAAATCCAAGATGCAGATATCAGAATTAGTTGTACTTGCACAAGAGTTCCAGTAATTGATGGTCATACTGAATCAGTTTTTGTAGAAACAACAGAAGAAATTGATCCTGCAAAAGCAAAGGAAACTTACAATCAAAGTAACAAAGACATTTCAGTAGCAGGATTACCTTCTGCTCCTAAAGATTACTATGCATTCCATGAAGACCCAACAAGACCACAACCTAGAATGGAAAGAACAGTAGGTGATGGAATGACAACAACAATTGGAAGAGTTGAAAAAGAAGAATTGTTTGACAATGGTTTGAAATACATGCTGTTTTCACATAATAAGAAAATGGGTTCTGCAAAAGGAGCTGTGCTTTTAGCAGAAATGTTATACAAAAAAGGTAAAATTTAGAAATTAATTGTAATTTTTACAATAATAACTTTATAAGAACCAGAAATCTACAACGGTTTAGGTGTTTTAGACGACAAAAGTTGATGATTTAGACTTACAGATATTATCAGAATTATCAAATGATGCTTCAATTTCAGTTCCTCGATTATCAAAGAAAATAGATGTTAATTCATCAGTAGTGTATTCAAGAATCAAAAGATTAGTAAAAAGAAAATTAATTGAGCGATTTACTATAGATGTAAACGATGCAGAATTAGGTTATGAAGTAAAAGCATTAACTGGAATCAATATTGATACCAAACAAAGAGACAATGTAATTGATCAATTATTCAAAATTGATGGAGTAAGAGAGGTTGCAGAAGTTACAGGCAGATTTGATATTTTAGTAACAATGTATTCAAGATCATTAGATCAAATGCACAAAATGGTTTCAGAAAAAATTGGTAGAGTTGAAGGAATTCAATCATCAGAGTCATTTATTGAGATGAAATCACGAACGAAAGCAATGCCATATATGCCATCAAATACTGGTGAGTAGTATATTGCAAAAACAAACAACTAGTTCAAGAGTAGCGGTTTATTATGAATTAACAAAGCCAAAAATTTGGTATTTACTTGTATTTACTGCATTTGGTGCAGCATTAACGGCATCAAATATTTACAATATTCCAATTTCGATAGAAACTTGGGCATTAATGTTATTTTCAGTTGCAGCAGGTTCTGCAGCAGCAAATACTTTGACAAATTATCACGATAAAGACATTGATGCAATTATGGAAAGAACAAAAGATAGACCTCTTCCTTCAAAGAGAATCTATCCTGCAGTTAAAGCAAGAAATTTTGGATTAGCATTAGCCGGAATTTCACTTGTCTTAGCATTTGCAATTTCATTTACAACAACATTAGAGCAAGGAATTTGGGCAACAGTTTTCATAGCATTTGGATTACTAAACAACGTTATTGTATATTCATATGTACTAAAACGAAACTCTAGAACAAATATTATTTTAGGAGGACTATGTGGTGGTTCACCTCCGATGATTGGTTGGGTAGCAGTAAGTATGTCAGATTTATGGACAATGGGACTTGCAATGGCAGGATTAGTGTTCATTTGGATTCCAATGCACATTTGGGCATTAACATTGCATTTCAAAGAAGATTATAACAAAGTAGATGTTCCAATGTTAACTGCAGTACAATCAGAGAAAACATCAGCAAGAGCAATTGCACTATCTACAGTTGTAATGGTATTATTTTCAATTGCACCATTTTTCATCACAAATGAAAATGGTGAGGAAATGGTAGGAGATGTTTATTTATGGACTGCAATTGCATCAGGAGCACTAATGGTAGGATTATCAATTTGGGTTACAGTAAAACCAATGGAAAAAGCTGCATGGACATTGTTTAAATTTTCAAGTCCGTATCTGGCAGTATTGTTTATTGCATTAATGGTAGATTCTGCATTATAAAATACTGTTATTCTCATCCAGACTATTAAGATCCTTTGTAATTTTATAATGTTCTTTAACTAAATTTTCTACTTCAGTTTTTAATTCTTGAGAATTCCATTCAGATTTTATTAAAGAAGATAATTTTGCAACAATATTCCATTGGACAGTATTTTGTTCATCTATTAATTTTAAAAATTCTTTACCTTTTTCATCATCGTTCATAATTGTAAATTGAACTAGAATGATAAAAAAGTTAGCAAGG
>REGF01000084.1 GCA_003702465.1 Candidatus Nitrosomarinus sp.
AATTCAAAATATCGTATCTTCAATCAATCTTGGAGGTAAAGTCAACTTGGAGCAAGCAGCAAGAACATTGCCAAGAAGTATGTACGAACCTGAACAATTCCCAGGTTTGATTCACAGAATGCTTGACCCAAAAACTGTAATCTTGATTTTTGCATCAGGAAAACTTGTTTGTGTTGGTGCAAAACTTGAGAAAGAAGTTTACAGATCAGTAAACAATGTGCATTCATTGTTAGAAGAAAAAGACCTAATGGTTTACGATTAATTAAAAAAATTTTATTTTATAGGACTTCCCAAAGGAATATCTTCTTCAACAGTTAACCAATATGGTTTATCATCAACATCAGCTGCCAACAACATGGCATTAGATTCAACACCAGCCATTTTTTTTGGTTCTAAATTTGCCAAAACAATAACAGTCTTTCCAACAATTTCATCAGGTTGGAAATACTGAGCTCCTCCAATAATTACATCTCGTTGGTCATCACCACCCAAGTCAATTTTACCTTTAATTATTCTAGATTTGCCTTCAATTGATTCAGTAGAAATAATTTTAGCAACTCGAAGATCTAGTTTTGCAAAATCATCATACGAAACAGTGGTCATAAAACATCTAAAATATCCCACTTAAAATGAATTTGCATTATTGCAATTCTTTTTTTGTAATTCCGCTAGTTTCAATCTCATATTTTAAAGCTGCAGGCAATTCAAGGTATTTTTTATTTACCAATTCAATGATTTGATCATCAGGAACATTAACTCGTTTTAACAATTTTCCACGTTGATGAGCATATGCATTCTTCCAAAAAGAACCTGCGTCAAAAGTAGCAATTTTTGCCATATTGCAAGTAAATTGAGTGTTCTTTTAAATTTTAATGGACTGTGACGGAAGAATGGTCAAGGCCATTAGAACCGGAGTTAGTGTTCTGGATTTTAGGCATTGGCCCATCACAGTCTGTTTCAATACAAAGTGGAATCTAATATATTTGATGCAAAAATTAATTCAAACAAGAATGGCAACAATTGTAGTTCAAACAGAAATTAATTCTAGTTTAGACAAAGCATGGGAAATAATTTCAGATATAGATAATGAACCTAAATTTTGGAAGGGTACAAAAGAAGTCAAAACACTGTCAAAAGAAGGGGACGTGATTAAAAGAGAAATCACAATTGCGTTTAGAGATCAAAAATGCTTGCAAGAAGTTCAATTAAAGCCTAAAAATGAAGTTAAAGCAAAATTCACCAAAGGAATTCTAAACGGTACAAAATCCATTAAACTAACACAAAATGATGAAAAAATCATCATGGAAACAACATGGGATATCAAATTATCAGGAATGATGAACATGTTTACAGGGGTGATTAAAAATCACATTAAAAGTGGAACTGAACAAGCAATGCAAAGTATCAAAAAAGAAATCGAGGGATAATTTTGGAATTAGCGATTGAGATATTTACATACATTATTGTGGCAATATTAATTGGAATCATTGGTGCATGGATATACCTTATCAAATCAATGATTGAATCATTTACAAAAACACCATATTTAGACAAATTTGAAAAAACAGATAATGCAGCACCAAAAGTTTCAATAATTCTTCCAGCAAGAAATGAAGAAAAGTATCTTTCAAAATGTTTAGATTCACTAATTGAACAAGATTATCAAAATTATGAAATTGTAGTTATTGATGATTCATCAGAAGACAATACAGGAAAAATAATTGAAGAGTATGCAAAAAAGAATTCTAAAATAATTCATGTTTCAGCAAATTCAAAACCAGAAGGATGGATGGGGAAAAATTGGGCATGTATGGAAGGATACAAACATGCTAAAGGAGAACTTCTACTTTTTACTGATGCAGATACCAAACACTCAAGTCAAGTCATATCATTAGCAGTTTCTCATTTATTGAGTTTAAAATTAGATGCCCTATCTGCAATTCCAAGATTATTGACATTTGATTTTATAACCAATATTTCATTACCAATGATATCCACCTTTTTACATACAAGATTTTCAGCCATAAATGTAAACAATCCAAAGAAAAAAGCAGCATATTTCTTTGGTAGTTTTTTCATAATTACAAAAAAGACATATGAAGAAGTTGGAATGCATGAAGGAGTTAAACATGAAATTGTAGAAGATGGAGCACTTGGAAAAAAAGTAAAGGAATCAGGATACAAAATGAGAATTGTTAGAGGAGATGAATTAATTGATGCAGTTTGGGCAAGAGATTCTAAAACACTATGGCATGCATTAAAGAGATTAATGATTCCACTTTATTTACAAAGTGAAAAAATTGCAATAGGAAGTTTTCTTGCAGTTTTATTTTTATTGTTTGTTCCATTTCCAATATTTGCAATTACAAACTTCATACCAATTGAAACTCTTTCAACAAAATTACTCTATTATTCAGCAGCAATTGCATCTATTCTAATTTACATTGGTGCAGTTATTGAAGTGAAAATGGGATTAAAATTAAGACTAATCTATGCATTATTTGCTCCACTTGGAGGGTTGACAGTCACACTAGGATTTCTCACAGGACTTATTCAAGCAAAAGGATCGTCATCAGTATCATGGAGAGGAAGGAGTTATTCAATGAAGGATCATACTCAGAGTTCACTCAGTATCTAAAAGAATACTTTTACATACAAATGAAAAAAGAAAATCTTCATGGATAAATCAGGGGTTTTCGTAGGTGCAACAGTCGGCAGCATCAGCGTATTTATTATATTTTCAATAATTTTCATAATTCCAGAAAATACAGATGAAACTACAATTCAGATGCAAAAACAAATTGACGAAAACGAATTACAAGTACAAAATCAAATTAATGAAATTAATGATTTTATCTCAGAAGAATCAAAAACTTTGTCATTAACAGAAATTTTTGAAAAAGCAGAGCCAGGAGTTGTCAGAGTTAATACGATTAGAAATCAAACAGCAAGTGAAACAGGAGGAGTAGGTTCAGGATTTGTTTTTGATAAAAAAGGACATATCATTACAAATGCACATGTTATAGAGGGTTCAACAAAAACTGTTGTCACATTTTTAGATGGAAGATCATATAATGCAGAAATAATTGGAATGGATGAATATACAGACATTGGAGTTATCAAAGTTAATGCAGATTTGAAATTATTAAACCCATTATCATTAGGAGATTCATCTAATCTTAATGTTGGAGAACCAATAGCTGCAATTGGAAATCCATTTGGGTTATCAGGTTCCATGACATCAGGAATTGTTAGTCAAATGGGAAGATTACTTCCATCAGGATCAGGATATTCAATTCCAGATGTTATTCAAACAGATGCAGCAATAAACCCAGGAAATTCAGGAGGACCACTATTAAACATGAGAGGGAACATAGTAGGAATTAACACTGCAATTCAATCCACAACAGGAGAATTTACAGGAGTAGGATTTGCCATACCCTCACAAACAGTTGCAAAGATTGTTCCAACATTGATAAGTGAAGGTGAATACAAACATCCATGGATTGGAATTTCAGGCAGAGATATTGATCCAGATACAGCAAATGTTTTAGGATTAAAGGACGCAATAGGATTTCAAATTATTACAGTAGTAGAAAACAGTCCAGCAGCAGATGCAGGACTAATTGGTTCAGATAAAATGATTGTAGCAGAAGGAAGAGAATACCCAACAGGGGGAGACATCATTGTGGGAGTAGATGGAATGGATGTTAGAAAAATAGACGATATTTTAGTACATCTTCAGAGAGTGAAAACAGTTGGAGATGAAATGAATTTGGAAATTTTAAGAGATGGTAGGACTACAAATGTAACAATTATTCTTCAAGAAAGACCAAATTGAAAATATAAAGATACAAGCATAAATACGCCCACTAAAAAATTCTTCTAATGACTAATTTGGTTTTAAAATCAGAAATTCTAAACAGTGTATTAGAAAATAAATCAATTAATCGTGAAGATATCATCGATATTTATGAAAAATCAATTAAAAATTCAAATGAATTATTTTGGACAGCACAAAAACTTCGAATAAAAAATAAAAAAAATTCAGTAACATTTTCAAAAAAAGCATTTTTCAATATTATTAACCTCTGTAAAGATACTTGTTCA
>REGF01000085.1:0-1884 GCA_003702465.1 Candidatus Nitrosomarinus sp.
CTAAAGAGGTACCCAAAGTAGCATATTCTATATCATGAACTGCTAGAGCATTACCTGCTAAAACTCCATCAATGTATCCTGATCTGATTAATTCTGACACTGAATCGTCTGCGCCAGTATGAACAATTGCCGGACCGCCAACAATCACAATTTTTCCACCATTCTTTTTTGTATTGTAAATATCATCAGCTACTTGTTTTGCAATGTGCTGGGTTGGTCTTTCACTGGAACTAGCGCTTCCCATAAATTCAAAGACATTAACTCCTTCTCTTGGGCGTTCTGGAGGAGTAATTTTAATTCCTGCTTCACCTACAATAATTTGATCCCCTTTTTTTACATCTCTAAATGGAACACAAAATGCTTTGTTTCCTTTTACTACAATGCATTTATCCATCATCATATTTTCAACTTGAATCCATTTTCCTTTGAGAAAAACTTGAGTATGGTTATTAGTTGTACTGTAAAAGTTATCTGGCATTACAAAATCTTTTGGTGATTTTTTTAATTGAATTTCTTTTTGAACTTTAGAAACTGCTCCTTCACGATATACTGTTTTTAGAATTTGATCTAGATGTACTTGATTTTTTCCTGAAATAGTTAATCTTGCATAAGAATGATCTTTTTTCTTTACTCCAATATCAATTTCATCAACATTAAATTCTCCTTTCAAATCCATAATTTTGTCAAAAATCTTAGTGAGAATTGAGGAATCAATCAAATGTCCACTCACTTCAATTTCTTGGGAAAATTTACTCATTTTGTTACTATTTCATAATCATAACTAAAGGTTTTGTATCAATTTTGTTAAACAAACCTAGGCTCAAATCTTGTTTATAGGAAGCCATATCAAGAGTAGTTATTTTTGTGAACTATGGAGCGTGAAAAGGCCATATCTGTTGCAAAAGTAATTGCAATTTTACTAATTATTGGTGGAATTGTAATATTGACTGTAACAATTCTGTATTTCTTAACTGCCTCAATTAGTTGGATTTCCTATTTAGGAATCATATCAGGAGGAATTATGTTAAACATTGGAGCTGCAGCACTATTTCTAATTAGAAAATTAAAACTAGATATCAAATCATCTCATTAATTTTTAATTTTAAAAAAGAGTGTTTTCTTTATTGTTATGAATTTTGTCTAACTCAGGAAGTAAGATGATTTACGACAAATTGGTGTTTAAACAAGTACATCTCTATTGCTTGTTTGTGAGAACTCTCTTTTTTAACAATATTTTGTAATTTTTTAATTATTTGAGAATATACATTGATGCATTTTTCATGATCATTTTCAGCTTGAACAATCATGTTTTGAGGAATTTTATTCATGGATTTGTAATATGTAATAATAAATGATAGTTGTTGAATCCTATCTAAAACCAAACTAATATTGTCCAATATTTTGATTCCTTTATTATTGAGATTTGTTGTATTATCTGAATTATTTTTAAATAATGTAATTTGAGTAGATAAATTTCTATAAAATAGATTAAGGATTCCATTGATTCCATTCAAATAATTTTCAACTTGAGTGTGGATTGTTTGATAATTTGTTGGTTCTATAGAATATCTGTAAGGAGATGATTGTTTATCTACCAGAATAAATCCTAAAGGATCTAAGTTACTTTTTGAATTTTTTGCAATAATTTTAGTTAACTCATCTTCCTCACAATTGAATAAATTTTTCATTTCATCTAATGTAGAAAAATTAACTTTTGTTAAATGTAGAAATATTTTCATTTCAAGTTCAGGTTTATTCATTTGATATTATTATTCTAATCACAGGTTTTAAGGGACACAACAAGGGTTTTAATAAAATCTAAACAGGTAAGATGACTTTTCCTTCAAATTTTGGGATGTTGTCTTTTTCAAATACCTTTTCCCA
>REGF01000085.1:1894-4013 GCA_003702465.1 Candidatus Nitrosomarinus sp.
ATCCTGTACTGTCAACTAATGCAAGAATATATCCACTATTATCTGTCAGAATAAAACCTGCAGATTCATCTACAAATGCATATAGATTTTCTTCACCCACCGGTTTCCAAACATTAGATTTTGAATCAACTAATGCCAAAGCTGGCATTGCCTTACCATCAGTTATTGTATTGAGATATTCTCTAGCTTCAGCAACTCGTTTTTGACCCAATTTTAGAGCCTGAAAATACTGCATATCAATCAAAATATTTGATTGTTATAAAAACATCACAAAAGATAGTTATACAAATCATGCCTCATATTGTTAATGCCTCTAACAAATCCAGTCATTATCAAATTAAATGAAATTACCACTCTTGTACAAGATAAATCAAAATTAACAGAAGAGGAGGTAGTAGAAATTAAAAAAATCTTCAGAGAATTAGTTAAAAATGGTGAAAGGTATGATGTTGATGAAATTGAATTTTGGTTTGAAAATGAGGGAAGTTGGAATACAAAAGAACCACGTGTAAGAATAACTAATCTTTCAAGTTATGTACAAGACAAACATCAACAAACTGCTCATTTAAGGATGATTTCTGATGATGATTGTAGTTGTGGCCATTAAATTCTAATAATTATCCTTGAATTTGTTATTTTTTTATCAGGATTAATTGAAACATATCCATTTGAAATGACATAATTTTCTTTCATTATTTCATCTTCAGGTAAAAATTCAAAGTCAAATTTTCCGGAAATCAGTTTATCAAGCAACATAGATTTGAATTCATAATTTTTTTCGAGATCAATTTTTTGTCTCCCAAAAGTAATTATTTTTGGATAATAATCATATTCAAATTTTTCACAAATATACTTTCTTACAATGGATTCTTTTTTTGATGAATTTATCCACCATTCTGGAGAGACATCCATATAGAATTCTAATTGACTCAAATCAAATTCATTACAAAATGATATTTTATAATAATTTACAAAAAATATTGATTGATTTTAGGCATGATTTACAATAATTGATACCCAAAAACTCCAATTGGACTTTAGGTTGATTCAAAAGAAAAAATACTAAAGCACGGATATTTACTAAAATAATGATGGAAAATAACGAATATGATGATACCAGATATGAAACAGTTTCAATAGAATCTAAAATTAGACAAGGGGTTTTTCATCAAGTGGTTAAGGATTTAGAAACTGGCAAAGCTATTTCGTGTTCTTGTAAGTGTTGGAGTAAGGGTAACAAACCATGTTTTGGTATGAAAACAATAGGATATTCAGAATAGATTAAATTTCTAATTGTTCTAACAATCTTCCAACAATTTTGGAATTCTCATTTCTTTCGTCTAGTATTTCGTTAATTCTTTTTTCATTTTTTGTTGAATCTGTAATTATTTGAAAATATTCTTCATCTAAATTGTTGTTTGTTTGTAATCGTTTTATCACTTCAAATAAAATTCCAATTACTTGTTTTTGAGCGTCAATTAATTCATCTTTTTCTGCTTCAGACATCTATTTTTCATCTATTATCTTCGTAAATAATTCTTTTAATTTTTCATCAGTTATGCTTGATTTTGCAGATTCTAAAAATGGTTCAATATTATCAATTGTCTCAATATTTTTTTGATAAATTTTTGCTTGTAATGCCATTTCTAATTTATCTATCTGATGGACAAATTGAGATTCTTTTGTATTATTATCTTGATATTCTTTCCAAATTTGATTATACTGTGATTGTAAGATATCAGGCAATTTTCCTACTATTTCATCAAATGCTTTATTTTCAATTTCCATTTTGTTTTCTGGAGTCATTTGTTCTGGTGTAATATCACCAATTTTTGATTCTGCCAAATCATGTAACAATGTCATTTTAAGAATTTTTTCAGAATCATAATTTTCTAAATCAGATATTATCATGGCCATAATTGCCATTGAATAACTATGATCAGCTACTGATTCAGGATTTTCTAAAGATAATTTATCAATCCAACCTTGTCTCTGAACATTTTTCAAATTTAATGAATATGTTAAAAAATCTAAAATATCCATATCCTAGCATAAAATTTTCTCCTAATGAGTTTTCATATTTGATTTTTCGAATCGTATAATAGGTAAGAAATAATTA
>REGF01000086.1 GCA_003702465.1 Candidatus Nitrosomarinus sp.
TGATTCAATTTCTTTTTTGGTTATTTCATCCACTTTTAAATCTCCTTCCTTAATTTTTTCACCAATTTTTTTAACTGCATCAACTAATTCGTATTGACCACCATAAGCTAATGCAATATTTAGAAAATGATTATCATAATTTTTTGTTACGTTATCTAATCTGGATAAAACTTCTTTAATTGATTCTGGAAGTAATTCTATTCTTCCAATTGCTTTAACTCTCATTTTACATCTATGAATTCTTGGATCGTTATACAATTTTTCTAATCTCATTTTAATTAATTCGTAAAGATCTTCTAATTCACTATCTTTTCTTTCCAAGTTTTCTGCTGATAATGCATATAGAGTTACAATCTTGATGTTAAATTCTTCACACCAATCAAGTAAATTCTCAACTGCATCTGCTCCTTTCCAATGCCCTTTTTTACTGATTTCTAAATGTCTTTTAGCCCATCGTCTATTTCCATCTAAAATCAGTGCAATATGATTAGGAATATCACCTGTTTTGATTTCATTTTCTAATTTTTTTCCATAGATTCTGTATAACCCAGACAATTGCAAAATTATGTCCTTTGCTTTACTCATTTCTCTGAAAATTGATGGTTATCAGATGATATCAGTGTTTTTTTAAAAATAGAACAAAAATGACTATTATTCTTAAATCATTTCTTGTTCTTTTTGTTTTCTGTATTTTTTAAACAGAATTGTGGCTGAAACTAAAGTCACTGCTAATCCTCCCAATAATGGTGGAATTAATGTAAATGAACTTTCATCATACATCATAATATTGGTAAATTGAGCAATAATTGGATATAATGAAATTAAAACAATAATTCTTAGAATATCACTAATTTGTCTTGGAATTCCTCCAATCCAATTACTAAGTAATGTTCCAGCAAAAATTGCACCTAAACCAATCCATAGGATAGGTAATGAACCAGCTACAAATTGTCCAATTATAATTTGATTTGACATACTTTCAATAACTCCTCCATTTGCTTCAATTACATTTTGATCAATTGTACTAATTCCAGCTGGTACTGATGATAAAATCAATAATACTCCTGTAACCATTGTAAACATTCTGATAAAACCTGTCGGCGTAGGTTTTGACCAGCTAGACCATGCTCTGTCTATGTCAAATGCTCTGATTAAAAATGCTCCACCTAAAATACTTACAAGTACTGCAAAAATTTCTGCTGTATATCCAAAAACAGTTCCTATTCCTCCAATTAACAAAAGAATTCCTGGAACTCCTAAAAAGAACTTTGAATATTTTGTATCGTAAGCAATCATTTTTAGATATTTTCCAAAAACTGCAT
Organism: Candidatus Nitrosomarinus sp.; assembly: GCA_003702465.1. Classification (GTDB taxonomy): domain Archaea; phylum Thermoproteota; class Nitrososphaeria; order Nitrososphaerales; family Nitrosopumilaceae; genus Nitrosopumilus. The sequence goes on from REGF01000086.1 coordinate 1,323, forward strand.
AAGAATATTCTACACTTCTACTAACTTTCATTACAACTCTTTGTACTGATACAACTGGTAGAACATTTTGAATAACTGGAATTACACTTTCATCATCTTCACCATCTGAAACAATTACTGCACCGTTTGCATCAAATTTTTCTAAAATCATTCTTGCTTCTTGTAAAATTTTTTCATCTGCTTGAACTCCTCTATTTTTTACACCTGTAATGGTGGCAACTTCAACTTGGTATCCTTTACTAATCAAATCCTCATAAGTCTTAATTGCAGCAAAAATTGAATTAGAATCTGCATCTTCAGGGTCTTCTAATGCTAATCTTTGTGCAGCCTCTATACATGCATCTCTTCCAATTACTGGAGTACTGATTCCTGTTTTTTCACCTACATCATCATCTCTATCTACACAAATCACAACTAATTTGTTGGCTGTAGATTTGCTAACGTCTTTTTGTACTTTTGAAGACCTTTGAGACATGATCTTTTTATGCAGAATTAGTTTTTAATGATTTCCAACATCTCTGATTAGTAAAATTCGGTTTTGAGCCTATGGTCTTAATTCATTAGATTTTTTGACAAATTCCATTGATTGTGATTTAATTGATTCAATTTTTTCTATTGTCTGTGAAATTTCTTCATCAGAACTACCATTTTGGATTTGATTGGCTAAAACCTTTGTTTCTAGAATATATTCATTAAATTTCTTCATTGCATCCATGTAATTGATGTAACTTTCTTGCCATGGTTCAGATGGCTTTGAAGTAATAAATTCACTAATCTGAGTTGTTACTTGGGATGATGTAATTTCAGTGACTGTAATGTAATCTTCTGGAGAGATTTTTCCATCACGTAGATTTTGATATTCAATATCAATTGATTCTTGTAATACTTCGTGAATATTTTCTACTCCATCTAGGTATCCTTGATAATCTGTAACAATGAATGTTGATTCATTTTCTTGCGGAATTACCCACAACAAAAAACTGGCTCCAGTAATCGCAGCCAAAATTATTGCAGTTACTGCGATTCCTTTTTTTGATGCCATTTTCTATCTATATCAGAACCTAGTTTATATTTGATAATTTTCCTCAAATTGTAAGTTAATTTATTAAATTTTGAAAATACCACACTTTTAATTAATTAAAATTACTTTTTTTGCAATAAATCCTATATTTTGATCTAAATTCTATAGTTTTACAATTTTTTTGTGCCTAAAAAAAACTACGTACATCTAGTTTGATAGTGAATAAATTTTCACAGCCTCTGCCTAAATACTTCCAAACTTTGTTTAATTTCATAATGGTTCAAGCATATTGTGTAAAATGTAGAGCAAAAACGGAAATCAAAGATCCGAAAGAAGTCAAATTAAAGAATGGACGACCAGCTGTTAAAGGCTCATGTCCAACTTGTGGAACAAATGTATTCCGTATTGGTGCAATGCCAAAAGAATAGAGAACATTAGTTTACTCGATTCCACTTTTTCAAAAACAATATAGGGAATACTCTCCACGTTTTTTTATGACTAAGTCTGATTATGAAAAATTGCTTAAACGTATTGAAGATAAATTAGGTGATTCCAATGAAAAGACTTCTGCTAGATTTGAATTACCTGTAGTCGATGTAATGTGGGAAGGACAAAAAACATTCTTGCGTAATTTTTCTGAATTTCCTAAAGTATTGCGAAGAGAACCTGATAAAGTACTTCAATATTTGTCAAAAGAATTTGCAGTTCCAGCAGAAAGATTAGGTGATAAAGCAATGTTTGTTGGTCGTAGAGATCCTGATGATTTTACAAGATTATTTCAGATTTATGTAAAAGATTATGTTGAATGCTCTACATGTAAAAGCCCAGATACAAAAATCACTAAAGAAAATCGTATATCATTTTTAATTTGTGAGGCTTGTGGTGCAAAATCTACTTTGAAAGGTAAATATGCATAATGGAATTTTCTGTTCGAGTAACTGATTACCAAAAAAATGTAATGTTGAATATGTGTGATGCTGAGTTAATTGGAAAGGATGTAATTGATGGTGAATTAAAAATTCATATCAGTGAAAATTATTATGGACACGACAAAGTTGATAAAAATGAAGCTGCTTCTCTGTTGAAATCTGCATCAATTTTAAATTTAGTCGGTAAAGAAACAATTTCTTTAGCTACCAGTCTGGGAATTGGTTCTGAATCTGGAGTAAAAGTTATTTCAGAAATACCTTTTCTAATCGTTTTTAATACGTAAGATGTATTTTTTGTATAACTCCTTTTCAAAATATTTTCTTAAAAAGAAATCTCTTTTATCTAGTGTGAGAAATAATTACTAATGACTGATATCCTTAGTAAAAAATTAGAATCTAAAATAGATAAAAAATTAATTTCAAAATCTAAAAAAAGAGAATTAGAAGATGGATTTAAAAAAGGAAAAGTGGTCAATGAAGTTTTAGATAAACCTACAGTGATGACACTTTACAAAATGATCACTGATCATGTAATTGCATATGTCAATGGTTCTGTTAGTGCTGGAAAAGAATCTGTTGTATTTTGGGGAGTAACCGATGATAATTCTGATGTAGCTTTAAAAATTTATTTGGTTAGTACTTCAAATTTTAAAAAACGTGAACCCTATCTTACTGACGATCCTAGATTTCGAC
>REGF01000087.1 GCA_003702465.1 Candidatus Nitrosomarinus sp.
CATAAAAAATGACTCATGGATTGTTGTTGTTGCATGTTCAGAAACTGAATCAACTAATGGATTGGACGTTGTTAAAAATGGATTTATTGCATTTAGATAACGAAAGCTTGGAGAGGGTAAAAAATGATTTTCTATATTAATTATCAATACAGATGAACCAATCAATAGTATACTTACCAACAAAATTAAATAATTTCGAGTTTGATTTTTAGAATTATTGAATTTGTGAATAAATGAACAAATAATTAAAAAGATTGTAGGTATAATTAAAGAAAATCCACCCATTCCCAATACAAATCCCATTCCAGGTCTCTCAAAAATTGCTGTAGTCATTAGTAATGAGATAACAAATACAGGAACAGTCCAAATTAAAAATCTAAAATCCTTTCGAAGAAATGGAAGAATGAAAATGAATATTCCAATAGGAATTATAAAAAATTGTATTCCTCCCCATGATGCAAGACCAAATGCTAAAAAAACTCCACCTCCAATTAATTTAGATATTGTAATTTTTTTTGTTATCAGATTTAATTCCACTTAAAAATAAGTATAATCCAAATAATCCATAAAATAATCCCAATGGCTCAGATTTGAACCATCCCATAGATCCTCTAATTATAATTGGTACAGATATTGCAAAAAGTAAGGATGCAAATAATCCAGCGGTAGTTCCACCAATAGTTCTAACAAGTGCAAAAATTACAATAGTAGTTAATGCACCAACTATACCAGGAAACAAAATTGTGAAATCATATAATTCCATACTACTTCCAAAAATTTGATAGGTTATTGCAGCAGTTACATGCAACATTACTTGAGAGGTTGCTGAAATATCTCTTCCATTAGGATACCAACTTTTAACATCATGCCAATCAAAATATTCCAAAAGACCATTATTTAGAAGAAATTCTGTTGCACGAAAATTAAAAAATGGATCAAATTCATTTAACTCATATCCATAATCTAAAACTTGTGAACGAAGTATAAGAGATATTGAAAATGATAAAATTAGTACAACAAGTATTAACATATGTTTTAATTGTAAATTATAATTCCCTACTTTGAATAATTGGGTTTGTATCATTACCAAATCAACTAAAGTTTTAGAATTATTATTCTTTGTAAATAAAGTAAAATTTGTGTTAAAAAACTACTTTTACATAGTTGCTTGTGCTGCTTGGTGGAACATTTCACTCTTAGCACAACCTGCTGCAAGTTCATCACCAGCGCCACGTCTCATAAGGCCTCTGTATAGACCATCTTCAAGTTTTACACCTTCACGCTCTTCCCATTCTTCTACAGTGATAGAATATTTCTTTTGAATTCTGTCTCTGTACCATTCTGGAATTACATTAAATGCACAGAATGGAACGATTCTAAGATCTGGGGTAACATAGTGAATATCACATCTTTGTAATCTCTCTAAATCTTCATTGTATTTGTCTTGGAAGTGCATCATACCAAGGAATAATCCTTTGACGTGCCATGAACCAACTGAATCAAATGATCTCTTCATGAGAATATTACCAAACATTTTTGCTAAATCTAATCCTGCTGGTTGTTTTTTAGTATCAACAAAGCCTTTGAGTTTTCTTACAACTTCAAGCATTGTAAAGTACTTGTTTTTACCAGAACGAATCTCTTCTGCTTTATCTTCAAAGAGTTCTAACATTCCTTGAATATCACAGAATTTAGTTAATGGAACAAATTTCTTTGTCTCAGCATCTTCAAAGATGTAAGTTCCTGCACCACAAGCAAAGTGAATAGATAATTCGTATTTTGGTTTACTTGAGAATGCTTCAATTACATTAGTTAGTGGCATACAACTTGGAACTGGGAACCAATCATCAACAGTTACTTCACCATTAGTTTGTTCTTCAATTCTTTGGACACAATCAGGAACTGTGATTCTGTATTTTTCACGTTCAGATTTACCCATTCTACCAGTTAATGATACTGGTTGGAAGTTAACAGCGTGAACTACATCCATATTCTTTTGTGCATATCTAATAATTCCGCCTAATTCATGATCGTTAATTGATTTGATTACAGTTGGAACAAATACAACAGTAGTACCTGTTTTTCTGCAACTATCAAGAGCATATGGAATTTCCCAGTGATTTTTAGGATTTGTTCTTGCAGTTACACCATCAAATGAAAGATACAAGTTGTTACATCCAGCAAGTCTAACTTCTCTTGCTGCTTCAGGATCCATGGCATGTCTAATACCATTTGTATTCATCTGAATATGGTCAACACCTTCTTCTTTCATAATTTTGATAACATCAGCAATATCATCTCTAAGCATTGGTTCACCGCCAGTAATCTGCATAGAGTTTCCTGGAATTGGTCTTTCTGCTCTTAGAGTTTTCATCATACCTCTAACTTGAGTATGATCTGGTTCGTACATGTAAGCACCTTCAAGTCCTTTCTTTACATAGAAGAAACAATACCAACATGTTAAATCACATCTATTAGTTACAATCATGTTTGCTAATCCACTGTGAGATAAGTGATTAGAACACAAACCACAATTATTTGGACAAGAACATTTGTCAATCATTACATTTGGAGAATGTGCACCTTTACCATCCATCCAGTAAGTACTGAATTTTTTGTACATTTCATAAGAACCAAAGTATAATTCCTCACACTCACCGTGAGTTGGACAAATTTTTGACATGAAAACTTGATTATCTCTTTCAAAGACTTCAGCATCCAAAATCATGTTACAATCAGGACAGATACTTTGGGTAAATCTAATAGTAGATTTTTTACCTAAATTCTTACTTGATTGGTTGGAAATCTGAATTAGTGCCATGCCTGTATTTAGAATTCTAAAAAAACAGTATATAATCTGTTTCATACTTACCCCCGTGGGGAATTTAGTAAATAGTCGTGACGGGTTTAAATATCAAAACTGATCGATTAGATCGGATGAGCATATCAGATAAAACAAAAAAATCTTTAGAAAAAATTGGTCTTACAAGTTATGAAATCAAAACATTTTCTGCATTATTAAAGTCTGGAGAAATGACAGCATCAGATCTTAGCCAAAAATCTGCCGTACCATATTCAAAAATCTATGAAGTTTTAGGTACTCTAGAAGAAAAAGGATGGATTGGATCAGATGATTCAAGACCAACAAAATATTTTGCAAAATCTCCAGCAACAGGAGTTGAAAGTACAAAACAAAAGATGGAAAGTGATTTTTTACAAAATCAAAATGTAATTTTGAATGAATTAGTACCACTCTATGAAAAAAGTGGCACAAGTGAAAGACCAGATATTTGGGTTTTATCTGGTGCAGTAAACATTACAGCAAAAATTTTGGAGATGGTAGACAGTTGTAGAGACGAAGTAATGATCACATTACCAGAAGTTGGCGTAGAATTAGTCAAACAAGCATTACCTAAGCTAAGAGCATTACATGACAAAGGAGTAAAAATTACAATTCTTACATCAGATAAAATCGATAAAGAGTCAATTACAGCAATCAAAAGAGTTGCAGATGTAAAAATTAAGAAAGGATTGTTTGGAGGAGGCATAATTTCAGATAAAAGATATGTTGTAATTTTATTAGGTCCTGAAATTGCAGGTGAAAATTCATCAGATGTTATTGCAATATGGGCAGATCATATTGGTTTAGCAGGAATTGCAAGACAATATTTTGAATATTTATTAAAAGATTCAAAGAAGGTATAGTGGTATGGACATACTAAAAGAAGAAGCACTATTTGTTGGAACTGCAGAAGCAGAACATGTTGAAATGTATCTTAAAGCAATTTGGCACATTAGAGAAAGAGGAGAAGATGTTAAGATTAGTACAATTGCAAAAATGCTCAATATTAGACAACCAAGTGTTGTACAAATGTTAAAAAAATTAAATGCTAAAGATCTAGTAGAGTATAACAAAGCAGGTGTGACACTTACAGAAGAAGGAGAAAAAATTGGTTCTAGTAT
>REGF01000088.1:0-789 GCA_003702465.1 Candidatus Nitrosomarinus sp.
ATTTATGATTCAGGATTACTTGAAAATCCACAAGAAGTTGATATAGACACTCCTTATGGAAAACCATCAGATACTATAACAGTTGGAGTTTTCAAAGGAAGAAAAATTGCATTTCTTCCAAGACATGGAAAAAAACATACAATTCCACCACATATGATTAATTTCAAAGCAAACATTTGGGCATTCAAAGAATTAGGAATTACAAGAATTATTGCACCATCAGCAGTAGGTAGTTTGAAAGAGGAATTAGAACCAGGACATGTTGTTTTGCCATCACAATTTTTGGATTTTACAAAATCAAGAGATGGTTCATTTTCTGAAGATGGAAGAGTAATTCATATTTCAGTTGCAGACCCATTTTGTCCAGAATTACAATCATCAATTCTTAAAGTTACAGATGAAGAAAAAATTGGAATTCATAAAGATTGTACATATGTCTGTATTGAAGGTCCACGTTTCTCAACAAGAGCAGAATCAAAATTTTATAGATCAACAGGTTCAGACATTATTGGTATGACATTAGTTCCAGAATGTCAACTTGCACGAGAGGCTCAAATATGTTATGCATCAATTTCTACAGTAACAGATTATGATGTATGGGCAGACAAACCAGTTACAGCAAAAGAAGTACTAGAAACACTTGGAAAAAATGTTGAAACTACAAAGAAAATTTTAACAAAATTAATTGAAATTATTCCAAAAACAAGAACTTGTGCATGTGCTAAAGCATTAGAAGAAGCAGAATTCTAATCATCTACAAAAGATTCTTTCGTAAGTCCTTCTGGAACC
>REGF01000088.1:799-3307 GCA_003702465.1 Candidatus Nitrosomarinus sp.
GTCAAATCGCCTTGAAGTAGATTTTGCTGTAATTTCATAATTACTTCATCTACATCATAACCTAATTTTTTCAGTTCAGTTTCAGTGGCTTGAGATAATTTTGCTCCAATATTTTGTCCACCGATTCGACCAAATGCAATAGCAGTAAAACGAAATTCATTTTCATCTAATTTGAAATTACCAGTAATTTTTGCAGCCATCTGGCTACCATGAATATTATTAATGTGAACTTTAAGATCCATTATCTATTCTAAATCTCAATTGCTTTGTTAACATTGTCTTCAATCAAAAAGCTCCAATGTTGATCATCTACAATTTTGAAATCTTCAATTTTCAATGTTATAATTTCTTCATCAACAGTTTCAAACTTTATTGTTCCATTTTCTTTTAGTTTTACTAATTTCCATCTATCCTTACCTTTTTGTAACTTACTTATACAAACTGCCCATTTTGCATCAGAATCAATTCTTGGCATTCCTACAATATCGGTTAGTTCTTCAATACCAAGCTGTTTTTCTTCACAGAAAAGTTTCTTACAAACAGCACATCTCCATACATCAACAGAGCCAATAGTTCTTTCATTTATGTTGAGATTTGTTACACCATAGTATGTAATCTGAGGATTATCACAGCATTTGTAAACTGCAGGAGCTTTTGGTTTTTCTTCATCAGGTTTATCTCCAGTTTTAGGGTCACTCAATATTGTTCACAAATTATTAGCATTATTTAGTTCTTGCATCGTCATAAGGTTGTTCTAAAATCACACCTATATTATCAACAATTTTGTTTCGCTTGAATTCAATATTTTCTCTTTCACACATTTTTCTATACATGTTAACTGCAGTAAATCTAGGATGCATTGCTTCAAATTCAGTTTCAGAAATATCAATAAAAGCACCTAATCCCATTAATTCAGTTGCAGTTTTTTTAGCTGATTCAGATGAAATTTTTAATTTCTCTGCAATTTGTATAGAAGACATTTTCCCATACCAAGTTACTAACAAGTAAATTTTAGCTTGAATTGGAGTTAATTTAATTTCGGAGATTAAGTCATTTTCAAGTTTCGATGAATCCATAATTTTAGAGAAAATAACAACTACATAAAATATGAGTTAAAAGATTATTTTTTTACCAGTATTTTTTTTGAAATTTTTAGACTAAAACCCATTGCAATAAAATGTACAATTCCACCTACTATTGCAGCATTAATCAGATTATCAAGAACAGTCCAAGTAATCAAAAATGCAATTAATGACGGAACTGTAAGAATTGTAGCCATAATTGTTCCTTTGACAATAATCTCACTAATCTTTAGTTTAGATTTAGAGGGATCAGACAATATGATAATTGTTAAAAATGGTAATAAAAATCAAAGATACTTTATATTTGGTGGACCCTGATTTTTATTGCTTGTCAAGTTACAAAAAAACATATTCAAATGAACAATCATTGAATTTTGTAATTCCAATTATTGTAATATTGTTTTTAGGAATAGTATACATTATGAGCCAAAGAGCAGATTCAGGTTATGTTAGTTTTATTCTAATTGGAGCAGCTGCAGTTACAATGGTCTATTGGGTCAGAGTAATCAAAAAGATGGCTGTTGACCAAAAACCTGCAACATACGAACAAGCACGAGAACAAGAAACAAAGAATTGGGTTTATGACTTGATTAAAGGAGAAGGAGAGTTTGTTTTTGTAGCAGAAGTTCCAGGGCCTGAAGATAAAATTGCAGTAAGATTAGTAGATGGAATACTATACGTTAGAGGTACAGGTGGATTTTCAAAAGAAGTTCCAATTGAAGGTGCAAATGAAATGCAAATATTTGATTTCAAATATAGAAATGGTGTTTTAACACTTAGAATAAAATAATTAAAGACTTTTTGCTAATTCTAACTTTTGTGGTAAATATTTATCGGTAATATTTGTAAGACCATATTTTGAAAAAGCCTCAAGTTCAGCTTTTCTTTTTAATCTCAAAAACACATCTAATTCTTTTTTCCAAATTCCATCTTGATATCTAGGATCTTTTTGTAAATCATAACATCTCTTAATATCAGATTCAGTCATTGGTATAGTTGGTAACTTGTATTTTTCAATATCTGTAGCCCAAACTCCAACCCATTTAGCATCTGGAACTGTTAATTCTCTAAGATGTGCAGCATTTGCAGAACCTGATTTAATTACCATTGCAATATGTTCCCCATACACATCTCCATCAGTCAAACAAATAATTGGTAATTTCATTTCGTCATGAAGTCTTTTCAATAAAGTTCTAGTTGAACGTGGTGCTTGTCCACCAGTATTAATTATAATTGATTTGAATTTCTTATCTACTTGTTCTTCAACAAATCTTGTAAAAAGACCACCCTTTTCAATTGCAATTACAATTTCAGCACTTGTGTCAACTAACTCCGCAGTGGTTAAACTTGGACCAATAGAATAACCATCAGGGTGATTAGATAAATTCATAGTTTTACCCTCATAGCCAGGAATAGTATATTCAAT